>JABFRJ010000445.1 GCA_013141255.1 Hyphomicrobiaceae bacterium | reverse complement strand
CCTATCTCGTACGCAGTCCACAAGAACTGCGACCAGCATTGCACCGCGCACTAAAATCAAAAGCGCCGGTATTGATCGAAGTCGAAGTGCCACAAGGCAGCGAGACATCCCCGTGGGAATTCATACACCCGCCACGACAAACCTAATCCCTAAGTCACGCCGCAGTATGTTACTCATCGATTCGGCGACACATACACAACATCAGATTGAAACGAACGTCGCGATTTCGCCGCTGCCAGTGCCGGTTCAAGCGCCGCAAACGCAGCATTTACACGTCTCGACATGCCTTCAAGATATGCCGCAACTTCATCTGGCAATTGCACCGTCGAATATCGATCCGGATGATATGATTTAGCCATCGTAAGATACTGCGACCGAACGTCCTCAAAAGGCGTACCCGATTTGATCCCCAAAATCGAATACGGATCAAAACCATCAAGATCGCGTAATCGTTGACTGAGACCAGCAACTCCCGGGCCGGCGAGTAACTTTACAGACCTGATACTAGACTTCGCAACGAACTGGCGCTCCCCCTCGAACGGTTCAAATTCAAAAAACAATGTCGGACCATTCAACACGTCAAATAGCGGTCGCCCCGCTGCAATAATCAATCGACCGCCGACAGCAATACCATCCTCACCCGTAATTTCGACCGAGATTGCCCCCTGCTCGGTCTGTTGACGATTACGTTCAAACATTCGGTCCTCGCATTGTCACAATTCGGCACAATTAGCCGACCCTCTCAAATGCGTGAGCAAGGATCATGCAAACCAGACAAAACCCAAGCGATACTTCGCCTCTGCGACTGGCGGGCCGGGGTCTAATGTGCTACCCAGCGGGCAAATATCAGACCCCAATGCTGCGCCGCAGCACGCTCCTGTCACAGACAGAGGGCGAAAAAAGCTATTTTCGTCAAGGACTTGACATCCAATGCAGATGCGCAACATCGCCATCATCGCGCACGTCGACCATGGCAAGACGACACTCGTCGACGCACTTTTAAAGCAGTCCGGCGCCTTCCGAGAAAATCAGAAGGTCGAAAACCAAGCCATGGACACGAACGATCTTGAGCGCGAACGCGGCATCACGATCCTAGCAAAGTGCACCTCAATTCTTTGGAACGACACACGCATCAATATCGTCGACACCCCCGGCCACGCCGATTTCGGTGGCGAGGTTGAGCGCATCTTAAACATGGTCGACGGCGTGGTTCTGCTATGCGACGCCTCCGAAGGCCCGCTCCCCCAAACCAAGTTCGTGCTCTCCAAGGCCCTAAAACTCGGCCTTCGGCCTATCGTCGTCATCAACAAAATAGACCGCCCCGACGAACGCCACGATCAAGTTTTAAATGAAATCTTCGACCTCTTTGACGGTCTGGACGCGACACCTGAACAGCTCGACTTCCCAACACTATATGGTTCCGGCCGCGATGGTTGGATGGCCACTGACCCCAAAGGCCCAAAAGGCGATCTGACACCACTGTTCGAATTGGTCCTCAAACACGTGCCACCGCCCGTCGCCGAAGAGGGCCCCTTCGTTATGTTGGCAACGACGCTCGAAGCCGACCCATATCTCGGGCGCATTTTAACCGGCCGCATCATCTCGGGTTCGGCCAAGCCAAATCAAATCATCAAAGCACTTCGCCGCGACGGCACATTGATCGAAAACACCAAGATTACCAAGGTACTAGCCTTCCGTGGTCTCGAACGAACCGCCGTCGATGAAGCGCTAGCCGGCGACATCGTCGCCATTGCTGGTGTCACCGACGCCACCGTCGCCGATACGCTTTGCGACCCAAGCATCACAGTACCGATCCAGGCACAACCGATCGATCCACCAACCCTCGCCATGATGTTCCGCATCAACGACGGCCCGTTCGTAGGTCAAGAAGGCGACAAAGTGCAAAGCCGTGTCATTCGTGACCGCCTGATGAAAGAAGCCGAACGCAACGTCGCCATCCGCATCACCGAAAGCGCCGATCGCGACAGCTATGAAGTCGCGGGTCGTGGCGAATTACAGCTCGGAATCTTGATTGAAAACATGCGCCGCGAAGGTTTCGAATTAACGGTCTCGCGCCCACAAGTGGTCATGAAAGTTGATGAAGAAACCAAGGCCCGCCTCGAACCCATCGAAGAAGTGATCATCGACGTCGACGAACAGCATTCTGGCGTAGTTGTTCAAAAGCTCTCCGAACGAAAGGGTGAACTCAAGGAAATGCGCCCTTCAGGCGGCGGACGCAATCGCTTGGTCTTCCATGTTCCGACACGTGGTCTGATTGGCTATCAGGGCGACCTTCTCACAGACACACGCGGTACGGCCGTCATGAATCGCCTGTTCCATGCCTATGGCCCTTACAAAGGCGAGATTCCACGCCGCATCAATGGCGTACTGATTTCCAATGCGATGGGTGAGTCAACCGTCTATTCGATGTTCAAGTTACAAGAACGCGGCGCCATGCTGATCGATCCGCAAACCCGCGTGTACGAAGGCATGATTATTGGGCAACACAGCCGCAACAATGACCTGGTCGTCAACGTCGTCGAAGGCAAGAAGCTCACCAACGTCCGCGCAGCCGGCAAGGATGAAGCCGAAATCCTGACACCGCCAATCCGCATGAGCCTCGAAAAGGCCATGAGTTACATTCAAGACGACGAACTCGTTGAAATAACACCGAAATCTATTCGCTTGCGCAAGCGTTGGCTCGATCCAAATGAGCGCAAGCGCAATGAACGCTCGCGCGAAGCACTGAGAGAACAGGGCGCAGCCTGATACACGTCGACGTTCGCGAACGGTTGCGGTGTGCAAACGCGCTACACGGCCATTCGCGAACGCCGTGATCGTCCACACATCACTTGAATTGCTACACCATCTAAGGCTAACTGACCGCCATTCAGGTCGGCCCAAATTGGGCACTAACGTAAGCTGTAAAAAAAGCGTAGGAGCCTTGATCGTGCGTCAGTCGACAGCAAAGTGCGTCGCGCCCTCGCATGGCGGCGTTGCGATTGCAGTTGCACTTTTAATGGCATCTCCAGCGTCTGATGCAATGGCGCAAAAGCGTCCTAAAACCGATACCATTACGTCTAGTCCATCACGGACACACCCCTCAATCATCACCCGCGAAGTTCTGGCACTTTATGACAGCGGCGCTGAGGCAACCCCGGATCAAACGCGTCTCCATAAACAACTAGAGATGCCCTTCAACCACCTCGGATATACACTGATATATCACGACATTCAGCAGGGCTTACCCTCGCCAGACGTGATGTCGAAATATGCTGCTGTAGCGACCTGGTTCGGCGAGCGCATCCACAACCATACAGCTTATTTAAAATGGGCTGCTAGCGTCGCCGCACGCGGTACGCGTTTTGTTGTTGTCGATTTCGTCGGCGCGCCGTTGAATGGCGAAGATGCAAAATTGGTCAATGCTTTCCTGAAACACCTTGGCATCCAATCCCATCCTGTTTGGATCGACGACATTAATACGGCAACCATCAAGATCCGCGATCCGTCAGTAGTCGAATTTGAACATAAACTCGACGGCAATGTTCCCGGCCATATGGTTTTCACTGCCATCTCGGGTCGCGCAACATCTCATCTTATGATCGAAAACGATGGTCGCGCCCAACGCAGCCGAACGACAGACGCGGTAATAACCAGCAGCGGTGGTGGATTTGTACAATATGGCTTCGGCCAAATTTACGATCAGAAAACCGAGCGCCTGAAATGGGTCCTCAATCCGTTTGCGTTCCTAGAACGCGCACTAAATCGAAACTTGTGGCCCATTCCCGACACGACAACGATCGCCGGACGTCGCATATACTTCAGCCACATCGATGGCGACGGTTGGAACAATATTTCAGAATTCAAAGACGCGAGCGGCAAAGCATTCTTAGTGTCCGAAATCGTCCGCGACAAACTCATCCGCGCCTATCCAGACCTTCCCGTCAGCGTCGCACCCATCGCCTGCGATATGCTGCCGACACTTGGCGGGCATCCTCGCGCATCATTGATTGCCCGAGAACTGCTGCAGATGCGTAATATAGAAGTTGCCGCACACACTCATTCGCACCCTTTCAACTGGGGGTTCTTCAAGAACTACTCGCGAGCTGATGAGTTGAAACTACATGAAGCGCGCAATGGAATCTCCAATCTTGATGCCAACCAACCCGGCCGTGAACTCTCCCCCCTCCGCGCCGGCTACGGCAATAACGGGCCTGATATGCCGCGCGGCAACTATATAGAGCCATTCAACCTCCAGACCGAAATTACCGGCGCACTTGAAGTCGCCACCAGCTTGTCGCCTCCCAATAAAAAGGCCGCACTCTATCTTTGGAGCGGCAACACAGCACCCTTTGAAGCTGCAGTCTCCACAACACGCGCCGCTGGTGTACGTAATATGAATGGCGGCGACACACGGCTGGACACAAAATTTCCGTCTGTATCGTATGTACCGCCCATCGCAAGACCGGTTGGTAAGGAGCGTCAGATCCACGCGGTCAGTAGTAACGAAAATACCTACACATCTGGTTGGTCGAGCGATTTTGGCGCTTTCGCGACCGTCGCCGAAACCTGGGCCAATACAGAACTGCCACGTCGCCTGAAGGGCACGAATACCTACTATCACATGTACTCAGGCCAGAAACAGGAAAGCCTCGACGCAGTCGCCAGTCTTTTAAACAAAGCCCGCGCTGACAAAGTCATCCCGATCACCGCGTCTCATTACGCCTCGGTTGCCGACAGCTACTTCGACGTCACAATTCAACAAGAAGCTAATAAAACATGGCGAATCTTCAATCGCGGTGCACTCGACACCATTCGCTTTGACGCAGCCAACTCAGTCGCGATCGATCTGGCACAAAGTAATGGTGTCTTGGGATCAACGATGCACGCAGACTCGCTTTACGTCGCGCTCGACCCTGCCGTCGCAGAGCCGACCGTAGCATTGGGTCCAAAAGCACTTACGCAAAAATTTACGCCCGCGCTCGTCGATAGCAGATGGCAGATATCATCGCTCAATCGAATGTCATGCGGCTTCAAAGCTAACGCCGCTGGCTTTGGACAAGGCGATATGACATGGCATGGAATGTATCCTGGCGTTTACACAGTGAATGTCTCTAAGTCAGATGGCACGCCCCTCTGGTCGTCAGATGTAACGACGAACTCAGATGGAGAACTGAAACTATCGCTCCCAGTCGATGCGATCGAAAGTGTGACACTCACAATCGAGTGCCAAGAGCCAACACAAATTGCCGAAACGCCACTGATAGAACAACCGGTAACCGCGCCCCTCGTACCGAATGTGCACAAGGCGGTTCAAGATCGCAATCCTGAGCCCCGCGCGCGCGGGTCCGTCAATCGCTCCAACAAAAAAACGTCAACACGCGGCGATCAAGCCTCTAGTAAACCGACCCCTGGCCCACAATCGGCACCTTTAAGCACCCAGTAGCGCTACCAAATTGCATTGGGACAATTGACCCAGCAGGGGTAAGTCAAACAGCAGACCGCTGCTCGAAGTGCAAACACGAACGGCGTCGCTGATGCGCGACGCCGAATTCCAATTCCAATTTGAACCGCAATATTCCAGCCTGCTGCCCCTACCTCACACGCCGAGGGTTCATGTAGAGATCAGTTTCCTGTCGCTCAAGTTTTGGTTTCAGCGTCCCCGCTGCAATCTCGCGTGCCAATGCTTTAACATGTTTCCGGCAACCGCGATTAAACACCAGCATCGCTGAAAACATTTGTAGGACCATCAATAATTTTGGATCAGCATGATCGTCGCGCACACGTCCGCGCCACTTCCCAAATGAAAACAACTTCCCGTCGAGATAACCAACGACATCGCCCTTTTGATCATAAAGTGTGTAGTCGCCACCCAAGTTGATAAGCGCGCGCCGAAGTCGATAAAATTTTGGCTCACCTTCATCAACAAAGAAAAATGAGAAATTCTCAGGCATAAATGCCCATTTGTTCGCACTGCGCTCAATATATACGACGAAATCGTGATTATTGACGTTCACTGAAAAACAAGTCACCGGCAAGCCGCGTGCACCAATCGTCTGCTGCAACGAGCGCCCAAGCATCTGATCCAACGTAGCACGCCAATTCAAACTTTCATTGAACAGCTTGAACACAAGCCGTTTGTCCATCCCGGTGGCCGTCTTCCAAAGATCTTCACGATACCCAATCAACCCTGTCCGCTCTCCGTTCTCGATCACTTCAGCGAAAATATCCATGTCCGAAGTGAATTGGCGCGATTTGGCTTTGTTACGACTCTTTTTGTAGAAACCAAATTCTACCGAGTTCAAATTTGTAACCCACACATCGACAAGAAATTCTTTGTAGCCAAGCTTACCCGCCACCGCAGGCGTCGCCTTCTTTGCTTTAGCCGCAGTGGTTGTCGGCCTAGTAACGCCGCTAGCCTTCACCTGCTCGAGCATCTCAGCTTTCGCTTCCCTTGCAGCATCTGCCGCCGCGCGGTCGGCTTCTACAATACGCGCTTGACTGCCATCCGCCATGATCTTGCGTTCCTCCAGGGGCGCAGATGTGTGATAGCTGGTTCAATAGCGAAAACCGGCTCGACACATCTACGAATCAGTTGCAGCAAGACTATCATCGCCGCATCAGCAACTAATCAGCGACACATATGAAAGCTGGGGATACTCGACGGCATAACATCATAAACATTGGCGACCGACTCAACGCGACCAAGCCACTGGCAAGTTTTGCAGGCCACGGAACGCCCAACCAGAAATACGCACGGCTTTCGATTGATCAATTGCAAGATCGGGTAAGGCCTTGAACAATTCCGGCAGCGCAACATCCGCGATCATCGACCGCGACACCCACGCACCAGCGCAAAAATGCGGCCCCGCTCCAAACGGAACGCTCTTCGTCGCGTCCCTCCAAGGATCGAATCGATCGCCACCATCAAAATATACTTCATCCCGATTAGCCGACCCGAACATTAGAAACACACGATCCTCCGGTACGAACGTCACACCACCAAAGGTATGGTTTGCAACAACCCGCCGCGGTGACATCCCAATCGGCGAAATCCACCGAACATATTCATCGAACACCTGATGATATGTCAGTGCACCGCAAGTTACCGCCGCACGCGCCTCCGGGTGCGTGAGTAAAGCCCACACAGAACCTAAAATGACATGCCGCGGCTCGTTTTGCCCACCACTGATCGCTAGCTTAATATTCGCTCGGACTGACTCCATATCCATTCCCGCCTGCAGCATTACACGGAGCAAACTTGGATCGGGCATCTGTTCAATCACCGGCAACATATCATCAATTGCCGCATCAATCCCCGCCGTCGCCAAATGACAGGCCGCTTCAATAGCCGCATCGCCGTTATAATTCGCAATACCGGCAATCATCGCCTGTGACCAAGCATCCATGTCTTGATACCGCATGTTTGTGAGCCCAGTAATGGACTTCAAGCACTCTGCCGAAAACGGCAACGCAAACGCGTCATGAAGATCAACAGCGTGCACGCCAGAAGGTCGATGCCCACGCAGCTCCTCTAGAATACGTCTTGCGTGCTCAAAAAACAGCTGTCGCCAATACGACTGCACCGTCTTTGGAGATATCGTTGGAAAAATAACCTTCCTCTCGGCTTGATGCGCAGGACCGTCCTTCCGCATCATATTGTGACCCATCAACCGATTCATCAAACCTTGCGGTTGATACGAACTGAACACGTCAATGTTTTTCTCACAAACAAAGATATCATCGCGCCTCGTCAAAAGCGTACTTTGCAACTGCGGAATAAATGCAATCGGCGACTCCGCCCGCAATCTTGCCAACATTGGATAGGGATCGGTGTGAAATGCGCCCATATCAATCGAAACATTTGGCGCCGTACTCATGCATCCCCCTTCTAGCCACGACGTGACGCAACGACATAGCAACAACTTCAAAATTTACCCGCGCTTAACCCTAACTCTTCAACGAGTATAAATTTCTAATTGCTAGTTTTGATCAATGATAAATTTGGGATCGGAGTGTGTTCCCATGCCTATTGCGGTCACAGCCAGCCAAGCAATCGTCCTCGGCACGCCTAACGCCAATCAATCAAGCGCGTTTCGCTGGTTGTCTCCAATTCTAATTGGGTTGAGCCTACCGACGTTATTCACGCTCGTTTTTCTGCAAGACAGCATCGCTCAGATCCGGACTCTGATCTTACTGATTATGATCATCGCGCTTGCGATCAGCATTTTTGCGTATGTCATGACGGTCCTTTTGCCAGGCGATCCAACAAGTCTGAACGTCATAGTGTCAAAGCGCCATATCGAAGTCGTCTTAACTGGACCTTTCGCTGCAACAAAACGCTATATCTCATTCGAGGATGTCGCGACCCTTCGAACAACCGTTCGCTACGACGATGATGGATATAGCGAGAACGTTGCGGAACTTACGACACTTGACGGCGAAGTTTTTACACTGGCTATGTCGCAATCATCGGTCGAATTTCAAGCAGCGCGCCAAGCCATGGGCCTAGTCTCGCGCCGGTGATCAGCATCACCCAAACAAAACCAGTGCACAGCCACTGCGAGTGCCTTGCAGGCCTCCTCTCCGATCATTAATCTTATCAGCATGGTTAAGACGTAAAGTTAATTTTTCATCTAAACACGCTTCAACTTCGTTTTGGCCATCCAAACGGCATACAATTCGAACGGAGCACGTCCATGGTTCATTGGCGCAAACTCATCGCAGCGTCGCTGACGACACTCGGCCTAACCTTCAACGCCAACGCAGCCATCTTGGCAAAGATCGACCTCAACGATCAAGAAATGCAAGTATTTGTAGATGGCAAATTGCGACACACGTGGTCGATTGCTTCTGGCCGCCGCGGCTACGAAACGCCTACCGGAAGCTATCGTCCTCAACGCCTCGAACGTGAATGGTACTCACGCCAATACGACGACGCACCGATGCCATATTCCGTGTTTTTTTCGGGCGGTTATGCCATTCACGGGGGGTACGGTCGCATGGGACGCCCAGCGTCACATGGCTGCGTTCGCCTCAACACGACCAACGCCGCTCGGTTCTACGCCCTCGTCGCTGAACACGGTCCTCGTCATACACGCATCGTTATTGACGAGTGATCAGCCCGCCACCCGGTCGCGGCCCCCAAAGATAGCACTACCAACGCGGACATGCGTCGCGCCAAGCTGAACGGCCGTCGCATAATCAGCGCTCATGCCCATACTCAGCTTGGCAACACCGCACATGGCCGCCAGTTTGCCAAGAAAGGCGAAATGCGGGGCCGGCATTTCCTCGACGGGAGGAATACACATCAACCCCACAATTTCCAATTTGAGTTCGTCTCGACAATACCTCACAAAATCGACGGTCATTTTCGGAGTAATACCAGCCTTCTGTGCCTCTTCTCCCGTATTCACCTGTACAAAGAGTTGCAAGCACCGTTTCTGCTTCATCATTTCAGCCGCCAGCGCTCGTGCAATCTTAGGCCGGTCAACGGTCTGTATAACGTCAAAAAGTGCGACTGCTTCAGCGACTTTATTGGACTGCAATGGACCAATAAGATGCAACTCGACGCCCGCAAATTGTGCCCTTAGACTCGGCCACTTCAATATGGCTTCTTGAATACGATTCTCTCCGAATACCCGGTGACCGGCCGCTAAAATCGGCGCGATCTCCTCAACCGCAAAAGTCTTCGACACCACTACAAGCGTTACGCTGTCTGGCCTACGCCCGACCTCAGTCGCCGCGGTAGCAATCTCGCCCTCAACTAGCTTCAAACGTGTAATGCTGGTGTCCAAGTTCTCGATCATTCAATCCCCATCACCCAATTCTTGACCAAACCGCATGTTTTAGGCTCATTACCGCCCAACCTTCGAATTGCAAACTGAAAGCTCCAGATACTATGGCCAACGAACGCTATAACGCACCTGTCAACGAGAAGCGTTGGCAGAAGATCTGGGACGAACGTCAAACGTTCCGCACCACCGAAGATAAATCCAAGCCCAAATGCTACGTGCTGGAAATGTTCCCATATCCGTCTGGGCGCATCCACATGGGTCACGTCCGCAATTACACCATGGGTGACGTCCTAGCGAGATACAAAAAAACTAAAGGTTTCAACGTTTTGCACCCAATGGGCTGGGACGCTTTCGGCATGCCGGCTGAAAATGCCGCGATCGAGCGCAAGATCCACCCTGCCAAATGGACCTATGAAAACATCGCCGCAATGAAGTCCCAACTAAAGTCCATGGGCCTATCGCTCGACTGGTCCCGCGAAGTTGCGACCTGCAACCCCGACTACTATGTCCATCAGCAACACTTGTTCAACGACATGTTGGCTAAAGGCCTCGCCTATCGAAAAACGTCCAAGGTCAATTGGGATCCGGTTGACCAGACAGTTCTCGCAAACGAGCAAGTTATCGATGGGCGTGGCTGGCGCTCAGGCGCACTCGTCGAAAGTCGCGAGCGCATGCAATGGGCATTCAAGATCACAGCCTATGCCGAAGAATTACTTGACGCGTTGAAAACACTAGAAAAATGGCCTGAAAAAGTACGTCTGATGCAAGAAAATTGGATCGGGCGCTCAGAAGGCTTGATGGTCCGCTGGCAGTTGGACGCAGCAACTGCACCAGTCGGGCATTCTGAACTCGAAATCTTCACCACCCGTCCCGATACGCTGTACGGCGCCTCATTCATGGCCGTAGCACCTGATCACCCTCTCGCCAAAATCGCCGCAGAGAACAGCAAATCCATCGCCGAGTTCTGCGATGAATGCCGTCGGATGGGGACGTCTGTTGCCGATATCGAAAAAGCCGAGAAAAGAGGCATAGATACAGGCATCAAGGCACGTCATCCTCTCGACCCAACTTGGTTGGTCCCGGTCTACGTTGCCAACTTCATTTTGATGGACTACGGCACTGGTGCCATATTCGGTTGCCCATCTGGCGACCAGCGCGACATCGAATTCGCGCGCCGCTACGGGCTGCCAATTGTACCCGTCGTCGTCCCAAAAGACGATCCCGCACGCACGCAAGCACTTGCCAAGATTCATGAAGGCACCGCCTATGATGGCGACGGCGTCATGATCAATTCGCGTGATCTCAACGGCATGGCACCTAAAGCCGCCTTCGAAACCATTGCCGCAAAACTCGAAAAACTGCGACTTGGGAACCAGCCTGTTGCAACCCGTAAGATCAATTATCGCCTCCGCGATTGGGGTATTTCACGCCAGCGCTATTGGGGCTGTCCAATTCCTGTCGTCCATTGCAACACTTGCGGTATCGTTCCTGTGCCTGCGCATGAGCTACCGGTCCAATTACCCGACGACGCCACTTTCGATGTGCCCGGCAACCCACTCGACCGACATCCCTCCTGGAAACACACCAACTGCCCCAAATGCAACCAGCCTGCTCTACGTGAAACCGATACCATGGACACGTTTGTTGATAGTTCGTGGTACTTTGCCCGTTTCACCGCACCCGACGCTAAAACACCAATCGATGCCACTGCGGCTAAGTATTGGCTACCTGTCGATCAATACATCGGCGGCATCGAGCACGCGATTTTGCATCTGCTCTATTCGCGCTTCTTCACCCGCGCCATGAGCGCCACCGGCCATCTCCCCAAGACCATGGCGGAGCCCTTTGGAGCCCTTTTCACGCAAGGTATGGTTGTTCACGAAACCTATAAATCATCGTCAGGCAGTTGGTTACTGCCAACAGAAGTCGTTTTTGAGGGTGAAGGGGATGCACGCAAAGCCACTGAGATCGCAACCGGTCAACCCGCCGAAATCGGCTCCATCGAAAAAATGTCCAAGTCGAAAAAGAACTTGGTCGACCCTGACGACATTATCGCGCACTACGGAGCAGACTGCGCCCGCTGGTTCGTCCTCTCCGATAGCCCACCCGAACGCGATGTCATTTGGACTGAAAGCGGTGTTGCCGGCGCCGGCCGGTTCGTCCAACGCATCTGGCGACTGGTTGAAGAAGTGGCCGACGGAAAGGGCGCAAAACGAGGAGAAAAAAAGCCAGCCAATTTTTCTCCCGAAGCAACTGAACTGCGCCGCACAACCCACAAAGCCCTGCACGCGGTTGGTCAAAACATCGAGGGTCTCCGCTTCAACGTGGCTGTAGCTCAGTTGTATGAGCTAACCAATGCTACGGCATCTGCCATCGCCAAGGCAGCACCCGACACCACTTGGGCCGTCCGCGAGGCCACTGAACACCTTGTCCAGATGCTCGGTCCTATGATGCCGCACCTCGCCGAAACATGCTGGGAGAGGCTTGGATACAACACTCTCTTAGCCGATACGTCCTGGCCCGCCACTGAACAAAGTTTGCTAATTGACGCCTCGGTGACCCTTGCCGTACAGGTCAATGGTAAGAGACGCGATGAGCTGACTGTTCCGCGCGACGCTTCGTTGGCCGATATCGAAAAGGCAGCCCTTGCCCTCGAATCGATCATCCGAGCGTTAGATGGCAAACTACCGAAAAAGGTCATCGTCGTGCCGCAGAGGATTGTAAATGTTGTCGCCTGAGGCACCAGTATCAAAAAGCGAATACCGAAACCCAGCGTTGCGGTATTCGTTGATTGCTGCCATGTGCCTAGCGTTGTCTGGCTGTGGCAATGGCGGACTCCAACCTGTTTATGGCGTCAATGCCGCAACAGGTGAACGCACGTCTGATAAATTACGAACGGTAGAATTTGCGCCAATTCCCGGCCGAGTCGGGCAGCGCATCCGCAACGAGTTGGTATTTGATCGTAATTCTGCCGGTGGCACATCGACAAATTCCAGCCGACTCGATGTTACAATTACAGAATCGGTGCTGACTACGCTCGTCAACACGCGCGGTGATAGTTCAGGTCAGGTCTACCAACTTGAAGCCAGATATAAGCTGATTGACCTAGCAACCAAAAAACCTGTCTTCGAAGGCCGCAGCCTTGGTCGCGCCGCCTTTGATCGTTTCGAAACTGGCTATGCCAACATCCGCGCCCGCGATGACGCAGAAAACCGCGTCGCCCGTACAGTCGCAGATGACATTCGCTTGCGTATCGCGGCTCACTTCGCATCTTCCCCTCGCTAAAGTAACGCGGTAAATCTGTGCACCATCATTGGGATCGTTTGCGCAATCCGACGGCAACCGCACACAAATCCGAGCGAGCATAAGACCAATGGTTGCCGTTAAGTCGCAAAACGCCGACCAATTTCTCCGTGCGCTGCCCGCAGACATCAAAGCCATCCTTATCTTCGGCTCCGACGCAGGTCTGGTCTCAGAACGCGCCACCGATGCCGCCAAACGCCTCATCGCAAAATCCACCCCCCCCGGCGAAATACTCCGCCTCGACGATACCGATCTAGAGTCCGACCCAGATCGACTGGTGATTGAGCTTACGACAATCGCGATGTTCGGCGGCCGTAATGTTATCCGCACCACAGCAAGTCGCCGCGTCAATACCAATATGATCGGCCCGCTGCTTGAGTCCAACACGCTCGAAGGCGCACTTATCATCGAGGCAGGCAATTTAAAAGCCGATGAGGGCTTGCGCCCGCTGTTCGAGAAGCACATCCATGCAGCTGCAATCCCGTGCTATGCCGATAGCGACCGCGATCTCGGCAGCGTGATTGATGGCATTTTAAAACATCACAAACTCGAAATAAGCCCCGACGCACGCCGAACCCTACTAACGCGACTTGGTGCTGATCGCGCCTTATCACGCGCCGAAGTTGAAAAACTCGCCCTCTACTGCAATGGCAAAAGCCGCATTGAAGAAGCAGACGTCGAAGCAGCCACAGGTGACGCCTCCGAGCTCGCCATTGATATGATCGTCCTAGCCGCAGGCGCTGGTAAAATTGATGCCGCCATCAGTGCTAACGACCGCGCGGTCTCCGCCGGCGAAAGCCCACAAACTATCCTCATCGCCACCCAACGACATTTCCAACGCCTCCATCGAGCGCGCGCGACCTACGAACAAAATGGCAGTATCGACGAAGCACTACGAGCACTCCGGCCACCGCTTCATTTCAAGAGCCGCGACGCCTTCACCGCCCAGGTCAACGCTTGGTCCATGCAAAAACTTTCAAAAGCCCTCGAGATGATTGCCAAAGCGCAAGCACAGTCACGCGGCGGCGCCCTTGAAGACAACCTAGTAACAGATCGCCTCGTGCTCGACCTCGGGCGCCTTGCGCGCTGGAAACCAGAACCACGTGGCCACAACTAAAGCCCATATCTTAAAAGGAATTTCGCCATGTCCACCACCTATGACATCGTCGCCATTGGCAACGCTATCGTCGACATCATCGGTCGCTGCGACGATGCTTACTTGGCGAAACACAGCTGCCCGAAGGGCAGCATGAGCTTAGTCGACGATGCCAAAATGTCGGCGCTGTATGCCGGCATGGGACCTGGCATTGAAATCTCAGGTGGTTCAGCCGCCAACACTGCCGTCGGCGTTGCCTCGTTCGGCGGCACCGCCGCCTTTATAGGAAAAATCGCCGATGATGATTTCGGTCGCATCTTTGCCCACGATATAAAAACCTCTGGCGTCGCTTTCCAAGCCACTGCTCAAAAGGGCACATCCCCCACCTCCCGCTCCCTCATTCTGGTCACGCCGGATGGCGAGCGCACAATGAACACCTTGCTTGGCATATCAACCGAGCTCGGCGCAGCGGAATTAGACCCGGTAATAATTGCCGCCGCCAAAGTCTTATATCTTGAAGGTTATCTCTTTGATCGCCCCTCGGCCAAAGCAGCCTTCCGCCAAGCAGCTGAAATCGCGCGAAAAGCTGGTGGCAAAGTCGCTCTCACGTTATCAGATGGTTTTTGCGTTGACCGCCATCGCGATGAATTCCTCGCGCTCATTAAAACCGACATAGACATTGTCTTCGCAAACGAACATGAGATTACCGCCCTCTATCAAACAGCCGACTTTGACGACGCTGTACGCCGTATTGCCAGCGACGCACGCCTTGCCGTCCTCACCCGCAGCGCCAAAGGCTCTGTGGTAGTCGAAGGAGGCAACAGCACCAACATCGCAGTCGACCCTGTATCACACGTTATCGACACCACCGGCGCCGGCGATCTCTATGCGGCCGGCTTCCTCTACGGATATACGCAAGGTTTTAGTCACGCGAAGAGCGGTCGACTGGCAGCCATAGCAGCAGCCGAAATTATCAGCCACACTGGTGCTCGCCCCGCCACACGGTTAAACGCTCTTGCCAGTCAAAAGGGAGTGTTGTAATAGCACAAAAAGAGAATTAACCTGCAATTTCAATTGACTTGCACGATGTTAAGTGTTTTTTCATCCGGAGAGATAAAATTGGAGTGACGATTCGGTGGATGAATAATCCCGCCCGCGCCGGATCAAGCACTTTTCTCCGGATGGATGTCCGCAATGATCGAAGCACCGCGACGACGCGGTCGGCCGAAAGGCACGGGGCTGGATGATACCGCAACATTGGTTGCCATAGCGCAACTGCGTTCACATGATCCTGACTTGAAACCGACCACAGCAATTCGCAAACTTGGCATCACCGATCCCTCGGTGGTGCGTCGCTTGCGTGACAAACTCAAATCCGACGATACCGGGGGGCACACAACGCGGGCCGACCCACAGCCGCACTTACAACATATTCCATTGCGACAGACGCCCAAAAACGCGACTGAAATTCCACAGCACTCAGCAGGACCCTTACAAACAAAGGTCACCAGCACGCTACCCACCCGCAAACAAACCTCTTCACCGGGCAGCAAAGCGGCAAGCACACGTCCTGCAAGCAGGCGCCCCGTCGAATTGACAGAAAATCGCACACCGTCGCCGTCACCAAGCTCTCAGACGTTCCCCAATCCGGAGGCCCCTAGTCCGGAGGCCCCTAGCGAGGCCAGAAGCCCTCATAACGCCACACCAGACACGAACCAAACAACCACCCAACCCGGTGACTCCACTCAGCCCCAATTCCAAATCGACCCAACCATCTCTGTCTTAGACCCTCAAATCGAAGCCATGCGATTGGCTGCCGAGGCCGCGGCGGCCGTATCGCGCCTCTACTTGCACTGCCTGGTACACGCTACATCGATCTCGCCAATGGCAATGGCACTCCGCGCCCAAGCCATGTCGGGCCAATGGTTAGCTTCCTTTTTTGCTCAATACGCACCCGCTGGCGATCGCCCACGCAAGCCATGAGTCACAGGCGTCGCAAAGCAACCGACTCGGTGCGATGATTATCTCCTTTACGGAGAATTAATCCGGCACGCTGTCGGGTAGGGATAATATTTTCATCCAAATTTCTCAAATTTATACTCCGCCAAATCTCGAGCGCCCGTGACTTGGCCTCATCCGCATCAAGCTGCGCGTAACGGTGAAAATATGCAGCCGGATCTCGAAATGCAGTTTGGCGTAGGCGCATAAAGCGCGCCACATACCATTTTTCAATAACCTCCGGATCTGCATCGATATAAATAGAAAAATCGAAGAAATCAGACACAAATGGAATAGCTTCGCCGCCTTTCGGCAGCCGCGCAGGTTGCAGAACATTGAGGCCTTCGACAATTAAAATATCAGGCCGATCAACCACGACTGTCTGTGACGGCACAATATTATAGTGAAAATGCGAGTAAACAGGCGCTTCTACATTTTCCTTCCCCGATTTCACATCATGGAGAAAATTTAAAAGTCGAGTCGTATCAAAGCTTTCCGGAAATCCCTTGCGGTCCATAATACCACGCGCTTGCAACACGTCATTGGGCATCAAGAAGCCGTCGGTCGTCACCAAATCTACGCGCGGATGATCTGACCAACGGGCAAGCAGCGCGCGCAAGACACGCGCACTCGTGCTCTTTCCCACAGCCACGGAGCCTGCAATGCCGAGAATAAACGGCACGCGCTGATCACGTCGCCCCAAAAACCGGTTAGTCACCGCATGCAATTCTTGCGAAGCCGCTACATATAGATTGAGCAGTCGCGACATCGGTAAATAGACCTCCTCAACCTCCGCCATCGACAATTCTTCAATGATGCCGGACAGCTGCTCCAAATCCCGCTCCACCAGCGTCATAGGGGTATCAGCACGCAGCTTTGCCCAATCTGCGCGCGAAAACGATCGATAAGGTGAAAACAAAAAGTTTGACCTGGCGGGACTGTCTGGCACGGGGGTCTCGGCATTTCGCAAAAACACAATCGGCAGAAAACTGAACAGAGCCGTCAAATAAACGAACGAGCTGCTTTCTCATCATGCCCAGATACGCCCATCCGAGCCGTCAGCTTTGCGCTGACTTCGGCCCAACTGACGCCATTCATTTCCAGAAGAACAAGAAGATGATAAATCGTGTCAGCTGCTTCAGCAGTCACCGCTTCCCGATCACCGATCAAGCCAGCAATTACCGTTTCGACTGCCTCCTCACCAAATTTTCGTGCACATTTCTCTCGTCCACCATCAAGCAGCGAGCGCGTGTAGGAAGCTTCCGCGGTTGCTAAACGGCGTTGAGAGATCGTCCAAGCCAAGCGCTCCATTACCGCATCCGACATCATGTCACCCTAAACTCGCTTAAAAACAACTGCCCGTCGATCAACAAAGCCCGTTAGACAACCCAAAAAAACGACGCTTACCAGAAAGCCGCCAGACCATTTTACGATCAATGGCAAAAGACCACTTACGACCAAGCTACAACCCAGGAAATAGTCAACTTCCGGTCGATCTGCCACCGACCAAACGCTCACGAATATAATCAAGCTGATCGTAATTCCCGTACTTAATCAAAAGCACGCCGCTTTCGCCCGATCCTCGCTTTATATCAACTTTCAGTCCGAGCAATTCAGCCAGAGACTGCTCAAACGCCTTGGTATCAGCATCCTTCTCACGTACTCGACTCACAGGCGCTTTGCCAACATTCGCATCAACCTGTTGGACTAGTGCCTCAATGTCGCGAACCGTCATGCCTTGTTCGATAATTTTAAACGCTAACGCCTCTGCGTCATCACGCCCAACCAGAGCACGAGCATGTCCGGCCGATAATTTACCACCCGCAACGAGCCCTTGGACAGACTCCGGCAATCGCAATAAGCGCAGAGTATTAGTGAGGTGGCTCCGACTTTTACCAATTTCTTCAGCCAAGCGTTCTTGCGTATAGCCGTAACGATTGACGAGTTCCTGATACCCGCCAGCTTCTTCAATTGCATTAAGATCGGCTCGTTGAACATTCTCAATAATTGCAAATTCAAGCATCTCTTGATCACCAAGATCACGAACGATAACCGGAACCTGATGCAATCCAGCCCGCTGTGCAGCACGCCAGCGCCGCTCACCTGCAACAATCTCATAACCGCCAGCCACGTCCAGGCGCACAATGATCGGCTGCACCAAGCCCTTCTGACGAATTGAATTGGTCAATTCCTCAAGCTCATCCTCACGAAAATCTTTTCGCGGATTGAGCTTTCCAGCATGAATTTGATCCAAAGATACCACGCGGTGCTCGCCCTCCGAAGCGACACGTGGACTTTGTATAGCTGCCTCACCAATCAATGAAGCGAGCCCGCGCCCGAGGCGGCCTTTCGGAAGTGGGGAATTCATAGCGACATCCGCTCCTGTGAACTTAAGATCTGGGTTCCGACCAACTCAACACTAAGGCGTAGATCACGCAGCCTTCATAGCGCGCTCTCTGGCAATCACTTCCGACGCCAACTCGACATACGCTTTACTGCCGATACAGTCATGATCGTAAATCAGTATAGGCTGCCCGAACGAAGGCGCCTCAGCGACCCGAATATTTCGCGGAATCATCGTCTTATAAACTTTAGATCCAAAAAACGATCGCACATTTTCAGCAATCTCTCTCGAAAACGCCGTTCTTTGGTCGTGCATTGTCAGCACCACACCTTGAATCTCGAGCTTAGGATTGAGTGTGGCTTTAATTTGATCAATTGTTTCCTTGAGTTGCGAAATACCCTCGAGCGCGAAAAACTCACATTGAACTGGAACCAATACCGCATTTGCAGCCGTCATCGCATTCAGCGTTAACAAACTGAGGCTAGGTGGGCAGTCAATCAATATGTAAGTAAACGCTCTAACTCCCCCCCCTGCTCCAAAAGACACAGATTGCTGCGCTCGCAAGGCTGTTACCGCATCACGCAGCCGATATGGACGATTTGCATCCCCCATAAGTTCAGACTCCAGCCCGACCAGATCACTGTTAGCAGCCACAATCGACAAATTCGGAATTTTTGTGTCAATTTTGGCCTGCATAATCGACGAGTGGCCTGCAAGGACGTCGTACATAGTACGTGGCCTAGCCTCAGGCGGAACCCCAACACCTGTGGACGCGTTCCCTTGGGGATCAAGATCCAAAATAAGAACGCGCTCGCCAATAGCAGCCAGCGCCGTCCCAAGGTTTATTGCAGTCGTGGTCTTGCCTACCCCCCCTTTTTGATTGGCAATAGCCAAAACCCGAATAGGGGGCGCTGCATGCGGATTGCTCGAAACAGGATTGTTAGTCACAGCACACCCCCTTTAAGGCCAATCCGATATCAATACACTGATTGCTAACGCAGTTAACGCCGTTTTAAGCCACTCACAACCACAATTGATGCACTTGTTTCGGTCTGACTAGGCTGAAGTTCACAATCAAACAACCAACGATCCCGAGCCGTCGCAACTTCGGTTGTTGCATCCTTGCCCTTTGGGAAAATACCAATCGTATGAGGATGAAACATACCAAAGCTATACTCGAACAGGCAATCAAGCGAAGCCAACGCCCGAGCCGACACAACATCCACTACGTCAACCTTAGATGAAACCTCTGGCGATTGAATTCGCTCACCAACGATATCCACCGTTACCAGTCGTGCAATGCCAGTTTTTCGAACAACTTCCCGCATAAATGCGCACTTCTTTGCGTCGCTTTCAATAAGTCGGACTTTGTTACCCGGACTCTCAGCCAGCATAATGGCCAAGACGAGACCAGGGAACCCAGCTCCAGCCCCCAAATCAACCCAATTGAGCGGCCTTACACCCGGCGCCAATCGTAACAGCTGCGCCGAGTCTGTTATATGGCGGTGCCAAACCTCAGCCATTGTACTCGGAGCAACTAAATTTATGGCGCGTTGCCAGATAGCTAGAAGTTCAACATAACTTTCCATCCGCACTACAGTTTCACGTGAAACCTCAAAAAACGCTCGGAAATTTTCAGAAGATTCTATACGTTGCATCGTCGACCATGGTTTATTTTCAGCGCTAAATGGCAATATCGCTGACGACACCGTGTTTACCAGCACGCCGCTTTAAAGCCGATAAAACAAGCATCAGCGCAGCAGGTGTCATCCCATCAATGCGCGCGGCTTGCGCTAACGTATGAGGTCTATGGCGCTGCAATTTTTGCCGAACTTCATTGGACAGCCCGATAATAGCATCAAAGCTGAACTCTGATGGAATTTTGAGGCCTTCATCACGCCGGAGCGCTTCAACATCGGCACTCTGACGATCAACATAGGATGCATATTTGGCATCGATGGCGATTTGGGCCGCTATTTCTGGCTTAATTTCTCTAAGGTCCGGCCAAATCTCGCACAGTCGAGCAAAATCCACCCCTGGATGAGCCAAAAGCTCAAACGCCGACCGTCGACGACCATCACGATTTACATCCAAACCAGATTTTCCAGCCGCCGTAGGCGTTAGCATTAATCTTTCAAGCCCTTCTCGGCCGGCCGTCAGTAATCGCTGCTTATTTTTGAAAACAGACGCTCGCTCACTACCCACACATCCAAGCCCATAGCCCAATGCAGTCAATCTTGAATCCGCATTATCGGCTCTTAATCGAAGCCGATATTCAGCCCGCGATGTGAACATTCGATAAGGCTCACTAACACCACGCGTCACAAGATCATCTATCATCACGCCCAGATAGGCGTCGGCCCGCGACAAGACCATGTTTTTACCACCACCACCCGCGCGCAAAGCTGCATTAATACCCGCAAGCAACCCTTGCCCTGCAGCTTCTTCATACCCTGTTGTGCCATTAATCTGCCCAGCCAGAAACAATCCCGGAACCTTTTTGAGTTCCAGAGTCGGACTCAATTCCCTAGGATCAACATAATCATACTCAATTGCGTACCCTGGACGCAGAATTTGCACACACTCCAACCCCGGAATTGTTCTCAAAAATCGACCCTGTACATCTTCAGGTAGAGAGGTAGAAACTCCATTCGGATAAACTGTGGGATCATCCAAGCCTTCTGGCTCTAGAAAAATCTGATGTGATGTCCGATCTGCAAACCGCACCACCTTGTCTTCAATAGACGGACAATACCTAGGCCCCACGCCTGTGATCTGGCCGGAATACATTGGTGCACGAGTGAGATTATCGCGGATGACTTGATGCGTTTCACTCGTTGTCGTCGTCACCCCACAGCTAATCTGCGGATTATCGATGGCACCGGTAAGAAACGAAAACGGCACAGGCACATCGTCCCCTGCCTGCATAGTAACAGCAGACCAATTAATTGAACGTCCATCAAGGCGCGCTGGTGTTCCCGTTTTAAGTCGTCCAAGTTGTAAGTCAAACGACACCAGGCGCTCAGACAACCCAAGTGCAGGAGCCTCACCGACTCGCCCTGCCGGTATTTTTCTCTCCCCTATGTGAATCAAGCCATTTAAAAATGTACCAGTTGTAAGAACAACGGAGTATGACCTGAAGTCGCGTCCTTCCCCAATAACAACCCCCTCAACATTTCCATCCCGAACAATAAGATCCGTTACTCCCCCTTCGATCACGGTCAAACCAGCGGTCGATTTAATCGCCGCCTGCATCGCCATTCGATATAATTTCCTATCCGCTTGAGCACGGGGTCCCTGAACAGCCGGTCCCTTGGACCGATTGAGTAGACGAAATTGAATTCCGCCCGCATCTGCTACGCGCCCCATCAAGCCATCGAGCGCATCAATCTCGCGCACCAAGTGTCCCTTGCCCAAGCCCCCAATTGCGGGGTTGCAGCTCATCTCACCAACAGTGGCGAAAGAGTGAGTGACCATTGCCGTCCGAGCGCCAAGCCGCGCCGACGCGGCAGCAGCTTCACAACCAGCGTGCCCACCACCAACAACAATGACGTCAAAATCAAACATGGATGATCCCATATCGACGGTCATGCCCCTTTTTAGAAGAGAGAGAAATTCCCACCACACCTTGCAGCAATAAACGTCAGAATTATACGTGATCTATAGCCCGAAATGGTGTCAAAGGTCAAAAATTGCCAGTTTTACAAGAGTCCTGGGCAAACGCGACAGCGTCCTGAAGAACCAAGACCCTTGCAAGCAAGAGTCCTGCAAGGCTCCTATCGTTTGGAGTATTATCCTGCGATCAAAGATATTACTCCGCTATACGGATAGTTTCACGTGAAACTCTCCGTTCGACGTAATCAATTGAAAAGGAATCGGATTCACGACCATGTTCGCGTTCGATTCACGGCTCTCATTTCCCAATGCAAAAGCGTCCAAAGATGGCACCTAGTACCTCTTCCACATCGATCCGGCCCGTTAATTTTCCGAGTGCCGCAGATGCGGATCTTAAATGCTCCGCGCCTATTTCGGCATCATGATCATCGATGCAGAGAAAATCAAGCAAACCGCGCTCGGCTTTATGTAAAGCCTCACGATGACGAGCCAACGCAATTAATGCACCGGTTCCTCCTTCAGTTCGCTCGGCTGCAAATTTTGAAATATCCTCCACCAGAACATCTACACCGTCCCCGGTCGTCGCTGAGATATATCTCGCCTCAAACCCAAGTCGTCTAACCACATCTGTTGGAGCTAAATCGCACTTATTAATGACCATGAGTACGGGGATCTGAATTTCCAAAAGATCAGACGGGAGTTTAAAGTCAAATGCCATTGCATCAACCACCCAAAGAACAAGATGTGCTGTGCGGGCATATGCCAAACCGCGTCGAATACCCTCCAGTTCAACTTTTCCCTCCGCCTCGCGAATGCCAGCCGTATCTGCAATTATTACCCGTCGCCCTTCGAGATTCAGATGCAACTCGACAATATCACGGGTTGTTCCGGCCTCATCAGAAACAATCACAGCGTCACGACCAGCAAGACGATTTATAAGCGATGATTTTCCGGCATTCGGCCGACCAGCCACTACCACGCGAAAACCGTCACGCAGAATCTCGCCCCGGTTCTGATCCCCAAGCTCAGAGCGCAATGTATGCACCAATCGATGAACAACTTGCCGCGCCTGCGCCAACGCTTGAGCGCCAACGTCTGCTTCATCAGAAAAATCAATTGCAGCCTCCGCCAGAGCTTGTGCAGCTATGATATCTGAGCGCCATCCTTCCGCCGCCCGACGCAACGCTCCGCCCATATGACGCAGCGCCAACGCCCTCTGGCTCTCGGTCTCCGCATCGATAAGATCAGCCAGCCCCTCGGCCTCTGTCAGATCAAGTTTTCCGTTTTCAAATGCACGTCGGGTAAATTCTCCCGGTTCAGCCAACCGCATACTTGGCAGCCGCCCCAAAACCCCGAGCACACCGGCAACCACAGCCCGGCCGCCGTGCACATGGAACTCAACCACGTCCTCGCCGGTAAAACTCTTTGGACCGATAAATAAAAGCACAATTCCATCGTCGAGGCGCTCGCCGCTTAACGGATCTCGAAGAAATGCGCGGCGCGCCGTGCGCGGTGGGTCTGCGGCCATTGAGCCACAAATTTCGGTCAGAGCACTTTGAGCACCCAAGCCAGACACACGAATAACAGCGATCCCTGCTCGGCCCGGCGCTGTCGACAAGGCAAAAATTGTATCATCCGCAGCCATACGCAAAAAATCACCAACGCTAAAGCAAACAAGCACGAGATTCAGATGCAACTCGTCTAATCGCGGCATAGTGCCAGCGATGCACACAGTGTGCCTATCACAAGCCGCCGATGAAACAAAAAAGGGCGCGGCGATCATTTGATCCCGCGCCCTCAAATCACTCAACTCAGCTTATGAAGCGCCCGGCTTGTTCATCGACTGGAAGAACTCACCATTGGTCTTAGTACCCTTGAGTTTATCAATTAGGAACTCGATGGCGTCCATAGGTCCCATCGGGTTGAGAATACGTCGCAACACATAGACCTTCTTAAGTTGATCATGAGGCACCAGCAGGTCTTCCTTCCGCGTACCTGATCGTGCCACATCAATCGCCGGGAACACGCGTTTATCAGAGACCTTACGATCAAGTATGATTTCCGAGTTACCTGTACCTTTAAATTCTTCAAAGATGACTTCGTCCATACGGCTACCGGTATCAATCAGTGCCGTAGCGATGATCGTCAATGACCCGCCTTCCTCAATATTACGTGCTGCACCGAAGAAGCGCTTAGGTCGCTGCAAGGCGTTTGAGTCAACGCCACCCGTTAAAACCTTACCCGAAGACGGTACCACCGTGTTGTACGCACGGCCCAATCGCGTGATCGAGTCGAGCAAAATCACCACGTCGCGCTTGTGCTCGACAAGACGCTTAGCCTTCTCAATCACCATTTCCGAAACTTGCACGTGTCGACTAGGCGGTTCATCGAAAGTAGAGGCGATCACCTCCCCCTTCACACTACGCTGCATATCAGTGACTTCTTCAGGCCGTTCATCGATCAACAAAACAATCAGATAAATTTCTGGATGATTTACGGTGATCGAGTGGGCAATGTTCTGCAGCAACACCGTTTTACCGGTCCTCGGCGGCGCGACGATCAAGCCGCGCTGGCCCTTACCGAGCGGCACCACAATATCAATAACTCGGGCCGACAGATCGCGGATCGTCGGATCCTCGATTTCCATCTTCAACCATTGGGTCGGGTAGAGCGGCGTCAAATTATCAAAGTGAACCTTATGGCGCTGCGCCTCAGGATCTTCAAAATTGATATTGTTGACTTTCAGCAGTGCGAAATAGCGCTCACCATCTTTGGGTCCGCGAATTGGACCTTCAACCGTATCCCCGGTCCGCAAGGCAAACCGTCGGATCTGCGAGGGTGACAGATAAATATCGTCCGGACCGGGCAAGTAGTTCGCATCAGGCGACCGGAGAAAACCAAAACCGTCCAGCAATACTTCAACCACCCCCATACCGATGATCTCGACCTCCTTTGAGGCGAGTTGTTTCAGTACAGCAAACATCAACTCTTGCTTACGCATTGCGCTAGCGTTTTCGACGCCAACTTCCTCCGCAAACGTGAGCATTTCAGTCGGTGTTTTGGCTTTAAGATCTTGAAGTTTAATTTCTTTAATGCCGTCTTGCATACAATGCTCCGGAATGTGCCGGCCATGCACGCGTCGCGAGATGTGAGCAAATGCAGTATTTGGCAAACGCTACACTCGAACAACACGCGCGAGCAGATGGGAAGGGAAGGGAAGGAAGATATCAAGTTCTCAACCGGGCAAAACCGGGTTGATCACACAATCATGGCGGAAAGGTCCGTGAACAGCCGGGGAGGCCGACCATGAGCGAGGTTGAAACGACTTCAAACCCCAGTGTCCATTGGATAAGTAGCAGAATTATCAGCAATATCAAAGCAAAACTTGGACCAAAAAGCGACCACACGTCAAAACGGTTTCACAATCACCAAAATGACAATGACCACCATTAACAGCGCCGGGACTTCATTCAGAATTCGCCAATGCCGCGATGACCTCACGTTTTTGTCAGCAGCAAACAAACGTACCGATTTAGCCAAATGTCCATGGACCGCACTAAGACCAATCACAAACAACAACTTACCATGGAACCAAGGAGCCTTAAACCACCCACCACTCCAGGCCAACCATAAACCCACCACCCAAGCTAGAACCATCGCCGGATTAATAATGATCCGCAGCAAACGACGTTCCATAATTTTCAGTGTTTCACTAAGTTCGGACCCAACCCTGGCATCCGTGTGATACACAAACAATCGCGGCAAATACAACATACCTGCCATCCATGCGATAATTGCCATCACATGCACTGCCTTAATCCAGTCATACGCGCGCGCACCCAATACGACCATCAACACCAAAGCTACACTTGCCGTAAGTACAAGCGCAACGCCTGCTCGCACAGTCGCGCGTCGACCGTCTTTTTCTCCCTCAGAGGGACTCATTATATATAGTCTCCCAATCAGGTATTAGGCGCGACCGTACGATCGAACATGGCGAACCAATTCCGCAACATGCTCAGGTGGCGTTTCAGGCACAATACCGTGACCCAAATTAAAAATATAAGGATTGGCCGCCAAAGTCGCTAAAAGCGTATCAATTCGCCGCCGCATACGATCACCACCTGCGACCAATAGCAGTGGATCCAAATTGCCCTGCACAACCGTCTTGCCTGAAAGCGACGAACGGATCAGTTCCAGAGGCATCGCCGTATCACAACCTACAGCATCAACACCCGTTTCTTGCACGTAATTAAAGGCCAATGGCCCTGAACCTCTTGGAAAGCCGATAATTGGCAAATCCGGAAACTGTGCTTTCATCTGAGCAACTATACGCCGTGTTGGCGCCACCACCCAAGTCTCAAACTCATCATCGGGAAGGCTCCCGGCCCAGCTATCAAAGATCTGCAGCAAATCGGCACCCGCCCTTGCCTGACGACCAAGGTAGTCAACGGATGCATCGACCAACAAATCCATCAACGATTGGAACAATGTTGGGTCGCGGTAGGCAAGCCCGCGCGCGGCCGCCTGATCACTTGAGCCCTGCCCCCCAACCATGTAGGTCGCCACAGTCCACGGCGCCCCACAGAAGCCTATCAGAGCGGTTTCGCCAGGCAGACCCTGCCTTAACCGCTGCACAGTCTCCGCGACCGTATCGAACTTCGTTGTCGCCTTACGCAATGATAGATTAGCCAGCCCTGCAGCATCTCGGATCGGATCAAGCCGCGGCCCTTCACCTTCCACAAAACGAACATTTTGCCCGAGCGCATCTGGTACAACGAGAATATCCGAAAACAAAATCGCCGCGTCAAAGCCATATCGACGAATGGGCTGTAACGTAACCTCGGCAGCCATGGCCGGATTGTAGCAAAGATTAAGAAAGCTCCCCGCCTTGGCCCGAACCTCACGATACTCGGGAAGATAGCGACCCGCTTGTCGCATCAACCAGATCGGCGGTGGTCCTAACGCAGCCCCATCGAAAACCTGCATCATCCGCCGCTGACTGCGAGGGTGTATCGAGCCTTTGTCCACCGTTCTCACTTAGGTCCTTTAATTAAAGAGAAGAGTCTATCTATGTTACTTTTAAGACTCTTAAGCCGTGGATTATGGGGACTCTCATTCCCCCACACCTTTATCAACACAACTCTCCGCCTCCTGCAAAGCCCTTCTATATTTAGACCCGCTGCGACGCTTTCGACCCAAGTCCAATTTCATTGAGATCTTACAGGAATTTATCTCGCGCAGCTCTAAAGAATTTTTCAAATACCATGTGGATAGTTTGGGGATACCTCGTCGCCAACTCAGACCTTCATCAATCTTGTTTCTGCTTTCGGAAAACGCTTCCTATTGTGTTAGCGTGTGCATAATGCTGGGTGCCACTTTGGGGACAACCCGTGATCACGTCTCGCACCTCGATGTGCCTTGGAAAACAGAGCCAGCTGTCCACAGATGCCCAACACCCTCCCGAGTTACTTTCACCTCCATCTTATCTCCGATTCAACCGGCGAGACTTTGACGACGATCGCTAAGGCAGCTGTCGTTCAATACGCGAGTATCCGCCCCATCGAGCATGTCCACCCGCTTATCCGTTCCAAACGCCAGCTGGCGCGCGTGTTACAAGAAATTGAACAAGCACCTGGGATTGTTTTGTACACTATTGTAAATGCAGAGCTTTCAGAAGAAATAGAGCGTGAATGCCGTCGTTTAAAGGTCCCAACTCTGCACGTCCTGCAACCTATAATGAAAGTCTTTGAAAGCTACCTTGGCGCACCCGAAACTCTAATCGTTGCCGGTCAGCATGTCGTTGATGCCGGGTACTTCCGGCGCATAGATGCGCTGAACTTCACGATGGCCCATGACGACGGCCGCTTACCCGCTGATCTCAACCAGGCCGACATTATCCTCCTCGGTATTTCACGCACGTCGAAGACACCAACCAGCATCTATCTTGCACAGCGCGGGTATAAGACGACGAATTTTCCTCTCGTGCCTGGAATTGAACCGCCTGATGCATTAACGAAACCGCATCGCGCGTTTGTCGTAGGGCTCGTGGCCAGTCCTGAGCGCATCGCCGAGATCCGCCGGAACCGTGTTCAACTTATGTCCGACCGACAACTTACAGACTATGTTGATCGAACCCAGATTGCAAATGAGATTGCTCACTCCCGACGCATGTTTGCCCGCAATGGCTGGCCGGTGATAGATGTGACACGTCGTTCAATTGAAGAGACTGCCGCGACCATTATCAAAATGTTGCACGACCGTGACGCGAGTGCTGAGCAGGCAACTGAACCAGGAGACGGTTGACGATGGTATCTGAACTCATCCTGGCCTCAGGCAGCCGTTTCCGACGTTCGATGCTCGAAGCTGCAGGAGTTTATTTCCGCGTTATTCCATCCACTGTAGACGAACCCACTTTGCGGTGTCAAATAACGGAGGAAAATAGTGGTGTTGATCCGGCTCAGGTGGCCTTACGTCTGGCACAGGCAAAAGCAATTTCGGTGAGTGTCGTGCACCCAACTGCGGTCGTGATTGGCGCTGACCAAGTCCTGGAGTGTCGGGGCCAGATCTTTAGCAAACCCGTAGATCATGTAGATGCACGCAATCAATTAGTACAATTGAGAAATACGACACACACGCTGCCGACGGCCTGCGTGCTTGCGTGTAATGGCCAAGAGATCTGGAGCTTTCTCGCCCGCCCAAGTCTAACCATGCGCGATGTATCGGACGAGTATCTCAAAAACTATCTGGCGGCTGTCGGAGATAGCGTGACTGAAACGGTCGGTGGGTATCAGTTAGAAGGCCTCGGCGCCCAATTGTTCGCTCACATGCAGGGGGACTACTTCTCCATCATCGGCTTGCCACTGCTACCCCTCCTCGCCGAACTGCGTCATCTCGGGATTGTGCCAACATGAGCGCCGCAAACATACCAGGAGACACCCAAAAACCCATTCAAGCAGCCGTCATTGGTTGGCCTATCAAGCATTCCCGTTCGCCGCTCATCCACAACACTTGGCTCAATCAGCTCGGCATTGCCGCGCGATACGAAAAATACGCAGTTGATCCAGCAGACGTGACCGACTTCCTGCGCTCGATGCCTGAACGCGGCTTGCTTGGCTGTAATGTAACGATCCCTCACAAGACAATTGCTTATGAAACTGCCGACAACTGCCATCCGGACGCCGTCGCCGTTGGTGCCGCGAACACAATTTGGTTCGAAGGCAACAAAATGTGCGCAACCAACACCGACATTTACGGCTTCATCACACATTTGGACGCGTCTGCACCTCAATGGAGGAAGGCCGATCGACCTGTGACGCTGCTTGGCGCCGGCGGTGCAGCGCGCGCGATTGTCTACGGGTTCCTGCAATCCGGCGTGACCGAGATACGGATCGTCAATAGAACCCGTGCCGCTGCAGACGAATTGACGAACATCTTTGGTCCTAAAATAAGAGCCGTCGATTGGCACGAAATGCAGTCGGCGCTGACGGACTGCGGCGTGCTCGTCAACACGACCTCGCTAGGCATGGAAGGCGGGCCCGCCCTTGAGATTGATCTGTCGCCAATGCCTGATGGTTCAACCGTCAATGACATTGTTTATGTCCCACTTGAAACCCCCCTCCTTGCGGCGGCGCGTGCGCGCGGGCTCGTAGCGGTCGACGGCCTTGGCATGCTCCTTCATCAAGCCGTCCCATCATTTGAACGCTGGTTTCACGTCCGTCCGCAAGTGACGCCTATGCTGCGAGATAGCGTCATCGCCGATTTGAAAGCGCATCCATGAACATCATCGGTCTCACCGGCTCCATTGGCATGGGCAAATCAGCCGCCGCCCGCCGCTTCCGTGAACTCGGTGTGCCTGTTTTTGATGCTGATGCAGAAGTTCACAAGTTGTATGCAACGGCAGCTGTCGCGCCGATCGAAGCAGCCTTCCCAGGCACCACTGGTCCGGCTGGCGTTGATCGACATAAGCTGATGACGATACTCCTTGCCGATCCTTCGGGATTCAAACGCTTAGAACAAATTGTGCATCCCCTGGTACAGGCGGCTCAGAGAGATTTTATCCGTACCTGTTTTAGGGAGAATAAAACAGCGACCGTCCTTGAAATACCACTGCTATTTGAAACGGGCGGTGAAAAAAAGGTCGATATAACAGTGGTCGTTAGCACGACAGCCGAGCAACAAAAACAGCGTGTACTTGAGCGGCCTGGTATGACGGAGAAAAAATTGATGGAAATACTCTCCCGACAGATGCCGGATGCCGAAAAGCGACGGCGGGCTGATTTCGTTGTGGATACCAGTATGACGCTGGCTGCAACCGATGCGCAGATCGACCACTTACTTGCGTCAATCAGTAGTCGAGTCGGCCAAGCCTACGAACAGCATTGGCAGTAATCAGATACTGCCAGTACTGTTCGCCTGGGTGACCGGTCGCCTACCCATCACAGTATATTGGATCACGACATGCAGCGTGAAATCGTCCTCGACACCGAAACCACCGGACTTGATGCCCTAAAAGGCGATCGCCTAATCGAACTCGGATGCATCGAGATCATCAATCGAGTACCGACCGGCCAGGAATTTCATCGGCTGATCAACCCAGAAACGCGTGACGTACATCCCGACGCCGAACGCGTACATGGAATTTCAACGTCCTCGCTAAAGGGCAAACCCTTTTTCCGCGACATCTATCAAGAGTTCTTGGATTTCGTCGGCGACTCAATGTTAGTCATTCACAACGCCCCCTTCGACATCGGCTTTATCAATATGGAGCTTGGGAAAGTCGGGCGGTCCGCGCTTGAAATGACCCGTGTAGTCGACACGCTGCAATTGGCTCGGCGCAAGCATCCAGGCGGCCCCAACACGCTTGACGCCCTCTGCAAACGCTATGGCATCGACATCTCGAAACGTGTCAAGCACGGCGCCATAATGGACAGCCTCCTATTGGCAGAGGTCTACGTTGAGCTCTTAGGTGAACGCCAGGCAACATTGAGCCTCGCAACGACCGCAAAAGTTCAGAAATCCGCCCAACAACCTATCACCGGCCAAGGTGCACCATCAACAATAGCCAAGCCACGCCCAACATCGCTACCAACCCGTCTGACTGATCTAGATCGTGAAGCACATGCCAGCTTCGTCAAAGGCTTAGGCGACAAAGCCATCTGGTTGAAATACGAAAAAAAACCTACGTAGCGACACCCAACAGGTTCCAAGTCGTCGGGTAGCTTTACGCCAACTTTGCTGATCCACTCGCGCCACCAGCAACCGCTTGCTGCCGACGCTGTACATAGAGTGCGCCAAAATCAATCGGATCAAGCAGCAGCGGCGGAAAACCACCCTCGCGCGTCACATCCGCAACCAGACGCCGCACGAATGGGAACGTTAGCGTCGGCGCATTGATAAGTAAAAATTGCTCAAGCGCCTGTTCCGGAATGTTTTCAAGCTGCAGCATGGCTCCGTAGACCACTTCCAAATCATACAAAACGCCAGCTTTTACGCCACAATGTGCCTTAAATTCAATCGCGCTCTCAAACACGTTCGTTCCAACATTTTGCGCATTCACATTGACTTCTATGCGAATATTCGGCTGCTCGTTTGCTTCGACTTGGATTTTACCCACATTCGGGTTTTCGAACGACAAATCGCGAATGAATTGCCCAAGTACGCGCACCTGCACGGCCGGTCCGCCCGCAGTGCCCGATGCAGTGGTAGAAGCCGAACCATTGCCATGTGAGCCATTCGAAGATTGCACCATGTCAGTATCCTGTATCAAGTCGTTGTATTGTGTCAAAAAGCCGTTGAGCGACCAGTGAAGTCTTCATCGTCGACGACTACATCGTCGTTCCGCTAACACAGTAACAAGGAAGGCGGCAACTGCCACGAACACAAAAAAGCAATCACGGCTGATGCCGCCGACCATGCGGGCGCTGCGGATCAACTGTCCGCTCATCAAGTCGCTTAAACTCGCCATCGATGATGGGTCCATCGCCGGCCGGAGGAGCACGCGATGTCTGTCGCGCTGCCTTTCCAGTCCGTTGTCCCTCTGCCGCCTCTGCTGCCGCCCGATCCGCCGCTTGCCGTCCCTCAGCGCCTGACGCCGCTTCACCAAAGACCACGCCGCGAAAGCTCGACGATTTGAGCAATTGTCTGAGACTGAACACAGCTACCCGATGCCGAATTTGCGGTATCAGCAGTACCAAACCAACAATATCGGACATTATCCCCGGAGTGATGAGGAGCACGCCAGCCATCATAACGAATGCCCCCTCTAATACAGGGGCAACCGGCGGCTTGCCGCGTTGAACAGCATCCAATGCTCGCTGCATGACCTGAAAACTCTGCGTGCTCAGGACATAAATACCGCCAAGCGCTGTACCGATGATAACCAAAAGCGTCCACAACACGCCGAACGCCTGCCCAAATTTGATGAGCACCGCCAATTCGAGGAACGGGATCGCCGCAAATATGAAGAACAAACCAATCCGCATGGCCACGCTTTTGGGTTATCGGGAAAAATATTTAGCCAGAACGACGCACAAACCAAAAACCACCATATCGACTTTTGGCCGCAATTGCCTTGCCAAATCGTGCTCCAATATGCCCCTGCCCTCCAAACGGCACCCAGACGCCTGTTCCGTCGGCATACCCACGTTGGACGGCCCAAAAGGATGGACTTGAATACAGACGCGATACGGGCTGGATAAGCGCCGAGACTGTGCTTATGTAGAGGTCATAAGTTTAGCTGGTCATCAGTCGGTGTGACATGCCCGAAACAACACCATGATCAAGCCGAGCGCGGCTATCAGGCGGAGGAAGACGAAAACCATGCAAGGTGGGATCGATTTAACCACACTCCTTTTTCTGGTCGCGGCTATCGCCGTATTCTGGAAACTGCGGAGTGTATTGGGCCGTCGGACTGGTGACGAAGCCACGCGGTTCGAGCGCTATAAAAACCAGCGCGCAACTGAACAAGCCCAAGCTCAGGGTTCTGTTTCCGACAAGGTGGTAAAACTGCCGCGTCGGGACGCCGCAATATCGCAAACACCCAATCAAACAGTCGAGAGTGATGCCGACCGCGCCATCCGGATGACCAAATTCGCCGCCGGTAATTCAGATCTAGCCCAAGGCTTGATCGCCATTTCAAAGGTCGACCAGGCCTTCGATCCAGCCGAGTTTGTTAAAGGTGCTCGCTCAGCCTACGAAATGATTGTTATGGCCTTTGCCGAGGGCAATCGTGTTTTGCTTAAAGATCTTTTAGGGGCAGAGGTCTTCGAGGGCTTCCAGTCGGCCATCACCGACCGCCAGAGCCGAAAAGAAACCATCGAACAGAGTTTTGTCGGCATTAAAGCTGCCGAACTCCATGACGCGGAATTAAAAGGCCCGTTTGCACAATTGACCATCAAGTTCGTGTCCGAGCTTATCAGTGCCACACGCTCAGCATCTGGCGAAGTTGTCGGTGGCGATCCCAAGCGGATTAAGGAGATGACGGATGTTTGGACCTTTGCCCGGGATGTCAGCTCATCGAATCCCAATTGGAAACTGGTAGCCACCCAAGGCGCAGCCTAAGACACGACACGCGGAGGAACTGCCTCGGAAAGCCGCGCGACGATGCCCTATGCAGCTGTAAGCTTTGACGACATCCCAGGCTGGCTCAGCGACGACGTTGAGCCAGCCTTTATTGCGTTCATGATGTCAGCGTCAACTGAATCGCGGACGGCATTGTCGCCAAACAATCGCAACGCGTCCGTGCCATCGAACATTGCGCAGGCAGCACGACTGCAATCCTCAAGCGCACGCAACTTTTTTGAGACCAATTTCACGCCCCACCGCATTGCCCATGAAGCCCCCAATGGTCTACTCACCGGCTATTTCGAACCCATTATAGCTGGCGCTCGCTTTCGCTCCGACCGTTTCCCGATACCCTTGCATCGACGTCCGTCCGATCTCGTCAACATCGTCGCCGAGTCCGACCGTGGTGCGACTGAGGCCTTGTTAACGCACGGTCGCCGAGCAACCACGGGCATCATCGAAGCGTACGCCACCCGACGCGACATCGACCAGGGCGCCCTCAATCATCAAAACCTCGAACTGCTCTTTGTCGCCGATGTGGTCGACCGTTTCATTATTCAAGTCCAAGGGTCCGCCGCCATCCGCTTGCCAGACGGCACACTGACACGCGTCAATTACGACGGTAAAAATGGCCACCCTTACACTTCGATTGGTCGTGTACTCATCAACCAAGGCCACATCAGCGCCGAACACATGACACTCGCCACGCTCACTCAATGGCTGAAGGCCGATCTCGATCGCGCGGCCCCGATCATTTGGCACAATGAGAGTTACGTGTTCTTTCGCGAACTCGGTGTGAGTGAAGGTAATGCACCCCTCGGCGTGCTCGCCTGCCCGCTCACCCCAGGTCGCAGCCTCGCTGTCGATACGCGCCACCATGCGCTCGGTCTACCAATCTTCATCTCCGCTCCAACCTTGACGCACGTAACCAATGGCGCGCCATTTCAGCGTCTGATGATTGCCCAAGACGTCGGCTCCGCCATCAAGGGCCCCGAACGCGGCGATATTTTTATTGGCACTGGCCCTGCAGCGGGAGAAATCGCGGGCGCAATCAAGCACCCAGGAACATTTTACATCTTGCTACCCAACGCAACACTTCGGCCATGAAGAGTGAAATCATGGCTCCCAAAAACACATCTAAAAAATCAACCAAATCGGCTTCAAAAAAAATCGCCGTCGCGCCAAAATCGCCCACCGACCACGCCAACCTGACCAATGACGAACGTGAGCTTTGGGAGTTTGTTGCCGCCACTATAGAGCCAATAAATCTTAAGCCGCGCGTCAATGACGCCGACAATCTGAGCGAACCAACACCAAAGCGCCGTGTCAGTCGCAAATCCCTCGAACAAAAATCGGCAAACACGACAGTGATTTTGCCACCGCCACGACCACCGCCTCAGGTATCAACAAAATCGGCATCGCCCGCGCTACAGCCCTTCGACACCCGCAAAGCCAAGAAAATTGCGAAAGGTCGCCAAGGCATCGATGCACGTATTGATTTGCACGGTCTCCGCCAGGACGACGCGCGCCGCCGCCTCTCAGCATTCATTCGTCGCGCTGCCGACAACTGCTTGAGCACCGTCCTCGTGATCACCGGCAAAGGCCGTGATGCTGACGACCCCTTCATGCCATTTGGTGAGATGCTCGACAAAGCCCCCCGCGGAGTCTTGCGGCGCAACGTGCCTCGTTGGTTGGACGAGCCCGATCTGCGACCACTAGTCGTCAGCTGGACCACGGCGGCCATTCAGCACGGCGGCGACGGTGCTCTCTACATCCACATCCGCAAAAAACGCTAGGTCTCGACGTCTCTCACACACGCCCGTTATCGCTCTGATACGTTTAAATTTGCCGACGAGGAAGCTGCTCATCAAAGTAGTATGCAACGTAAGATAGTTATAGAAGCAGAGGGCACAGCCCGCCCAACCCAGTCATCTTGGACCCACTGGATCTAATCTTCCTGGAACCTACGACAACATCCAGAAAGCGTTAATCTCGCTATTCAACAACCA
>JABFRJ010000165.1 GCA_013141255.1 Hyphomicrobiaceae bacterium | reverse complement strand
GGATTACTATTTACCAGTATGATAAGAAGGGTGAATTCGCAGAACAACTGCTGGCGCGACGCGGCGTTTTGCAGGATGGATATTGGGAATTGAGTACCGTTTCGATCGTTCGGGCTGGGCAGGAGCCCGAACTACATAATGCCTATTATTTGAGCACGACGCTCGATCGGGCTCGCATTTTGAACGCACTGAGTTCGATCCACACGGTCTCGGTTTTGGAGCTTCCCGGCGTGATTGATCTGGCCGATAAAAGCCAACTTCCGAGCGCACGGTTCAAGATCCAGTATGAGATGTTGCTGGCGCGGCCGTTACTGCTTGTTGCGATGGTTCTTTTGGCGGCGACTGTGTCTTTACGGTCCTTCCGGCAGGGGGGCATCCAGACTATGGTTTCCACGGGGATCGTCGGAGGGGTGGGATTCTTTCTACTCACGGAGGTGTCGCGTCAGGTCGGTTTGGCCGGTCTGGTGCCTGCTGTTGTGGCCGTATGGCTGCCAGTAGTGATTGCGTGCTTATTTGCGACCACAGTTCTGTTGGTCCAGGAGGATGGCTGAGTGCTGCGTCAGGCGCTGAAACCGCAGGAATTGTGCGGCTCGGGGCTCGCTCACGACACGGTGTTGAAACCGTTGGTCGAGCGAGGCTTCAGAGTTGGCCTCGCTGCGTCTGCGCTGGTCATGCTGGGGCTGGTGTTTTGGTCCGTAGGCGTCGGTGTCGCGCACGCTCAGGATCCAAGCATTTCAAACCCGAGCGCGGCACGGACGAATGCGTTCCCCTCGCCTCCGGGCGGGGTGTTTGGCAATCAGGCCAAGATTAATAGCGCAGCGCCGCTGTATTTGCAGGGTGACGATCTCGTTTATGACACCAAAGGCGGTCGTGTGATTGCACGCGGCAACGTCCAGATTTTTTATAACAACTACCTGCTGACCGGCGATCAAATCACCTACGATCAAAAATCTAATCGGTTGCTGGCCGAAGGTAACGTGCAGCTGCGCGACCCGAACGGCAACATCACGCGGGCAAATCGTATCGAAGCAACGGACGACTTCCGCGATGCGTTTGTTGAAAGTTTGAGCGTTGAAGCGCGGGATAATACGCGGATCACGGCTCGGCGCTCAGTGCGGCGCGATGGCAACGTGACTGAGTTCGAGCAGGGCAAGTTTACGCCGTGTAAGACGGATGATGGCAAGCCGCCGCTGTGGTGCATCAGCGCCGCGCGTATTGTGCACGATCAAAACGCGGCAACGATTACCTATCAAGATGCGACGTTCGATATCTTGGGTACGCCTGTCATTTACATGCCGTATTTCCAGCATCCCGACCCGTCGGTGAAGCATAAGAGCGGCTTCTTGATGCCGAGTGTAGGCTACTCGTCCAGCCTCGGATTCATGTTTGAGGTGCCCTATTATTTCGCACTCGATCGCAGCTATGGATTGACGTTCAATCCGCGCGTGTTGTCGAAGCAGGGCGTGCTATTGCAGGGCGATTGGCGTCAACGGCTCGCCAATGGCGAATACTCGGTCAAATTTGGCGCTATCCATCAAGATGGTGGTACATTGCCGGATATATCGGCCTCTGACGCGGCCAAGCTTGATGGTTGGCGCGGAACGGTTGAGACTCGCGGCACGTTCTCACTCGGATCATGGTGGAAGTTTGGTTGGGACGTCACCGTTGAAAGCGATAAGGCGTTCCGCCGCTTTTATGGTTTCGACAGCATCCTACAGACGGATCGGGTGAACCAGGGTTACATTACTGGGATCGGTGAGCGGAACTACTTCAACACGTCGCTGTATCACTTCGGTGGTTTGCTGACGAACGACACGGATGTGGCCGGTTCGCGCGTGATGCCGGTCGTCGACTATAATTATATTGCGAACCAACCGGTTTTGGGTGGAGAGCTTGGGGCCAACTTCCATGCCCGCGCCTTGCAACGATCGGCTGGCCTGTCGAATTCTATTTATACACCGGGCACAGACACGACTCACGTCGTGGCCGATGTAAACTGGCGGCGGCGTTTGATTGACCCTATTGGGCAGACATGGACGCCGTTTGCTAACCTGCGTGCGGATGCACTGACATTCCAAGATGCACTAATCAATCCAACCAACCCAGCGCTTGGGACGCGATCCGATAGTGTTTATCGGGGTGTGGGCTCAGCCGGATTGACTTATGCCTATCCGTTTGCGGCAATGACGCCGTCTGCATCGCACATCGTGGAGCCGGTTGCGCAGATTATAACGCGAAAGACCAGTAACACGGTTGATCAGCGGTTGTTGCCGAATGAAGACGCGAAAAGCGTGGTTTGGGACGATAACTCGCTGTTCTTTGAGAGCAAATCGACTGGCTTTGATCGGATCGATGAAGGGACGCGTTTTAACTACGGTACGAAGTACACCTTCCAAGCCAATAACGGCTTCCACACGCGCTTGGTGCTTGGTCAAAGCATCCATCTTGATGGAAACAATGTTTTTGCGGATCCTGGCAAGGACGTGACCACGTCTTATGTGCGCGATAATTTCTCAGCGGCGACTGGCTTAGAGAAAAACCGATCGGATTATGTCGCCGGTCTGTATGTCTCGCCATTGCAGAATTTAAGTATCGTGGCGCAAGGACGGTTCGATAGTGCCACGCTTGAACTGCGGCGGCAGGATACTTTGGTGTCGGCGGCTTATGGGCCGATTACGACGCAGCTTGGCTACACATATTCGCGTGCGGACTCGCTCCTTGATACGTCGACCACGAAGAGTACGACGCAGAAAGAAATTTTGGCATCCGTTGGACTTAAACTATCAAGCAGCTGGAGTGTTCTGGCGTCGATGCGCTATGATATCGATCAGCAGTTCCGGTTGCAGGACTCGATCCAACTGCGCTACTCGGACGAGTGCTTCGTGCTCTCTGCGACGTATTTCGAGAACTTTATCAACAATGCAGACCTTGGGATCAAAGCTGAGCGGGCAATTATGTTGCGCTTTGACCTGAAGCATCTGGGGTCGTTCAATACGCGCACGGACGTGACGAGCTTCCTGTCGGGCGGTGACAATCAGAGTAATAAGTAGCTGCTTGCTTCATAGTGGCGGGGTTCATAGTTGCATGAACTAGCAACGTCCATTGAGGTGTCGTCTTCGGTATAAGGCTTGGCGTTCGGAAGGGTTCGCGCTGGTTTTGGCACGTTGGTTTGACGCGAGTTCTGCCAGCCAAAACCGAAGAAAATTGCATGCCGCAACTCGATCGAGGTTGCTATTGGCTGTTGAACCGCGGTTTCGGTGGTTTCGGCCTTGGGTATGCCACGGTTGGTGTGGATAAGGCTCTGCCCGTCCAGCCTTTGACCTTCTAAGATAGGGACAGGAGAATCGCCCTCCCCTCCCCTGCCTCGGCTTGTCGGGCACTGGCATGTGTTCCGGGGTGGCGCTCCACCACACTCGAGGCCAAGGGCTGGCTTCGCTTTTATGAGATACGTCTCGTTATGGCTCTTGCATCGGCTTGCTCGTTTCAATTTTTGTCGCTGGGATCGCGATCGTGTGCAACGGTTGCTGCGAGTATGTGTGCAGCCTTAGCGCTTGCTTGTTCATCGACGATGGCGGGAGCGCAGAGTATGCCAGGGCTGACCGTTGCGCAGCCCAACATGGCTCCGCCAGCTGCGGCAGCGCCTGCTCAAGCGGCACCACAAAAAGCAAAGGCAAAGCCGAAGACGGTAAAGCCTGCAGCGCCAGTGGATGCGGCAACTGCCAGTGGCGGTAAGGGGCAGCAGTCCATCATCATGCTGGTCAACGATGAGCCGGTGACGGCTTACGAGGTGCAGCAGCGCGCACGCTTTATGAGTTTGGGCTCGGGTGTGCAGCAGCAGGCGCAAGAGAACTTTAAGCGGTTGGCGCAGTCGGAAGGCACGAATAATCGTTTTCGCGCCATCGTTGAAAAAATGATCAAAGACAATCAAGCGACGAAAACGCGCGATCAGATCATTGCGATGATTGAGGCCAAGAAAAAGGAATTTGCGACGGGGCTGCAGAAGGAAGCGCTCGACTCCGCGCGGGCTGCCAACATCCCAAAGCATAAGAAAGACGCGCAGGAAGAGATCATCGAAGAAAAGCTGAAGCTGCAAGAAGCGCGCAAGAACGGTGTTGAAGTTTCGGACGATGAGGTGAACCGAATTCTTAAGGGTATCGCCGCGCAGAACAAGCAAACCGACGAGCAATTTGCAGGTGGGCTTAAAGCGATGGGTGTCGACATCGCGACGATGCGCGCACGTTTCCGGGCTAATTTGGCTTGGCGCGAAGTTGTACGACGGAAGTTTGCAGCGCAGATCTCGATCAATCAGCGCGACGTCGACCGGCTGGTGGCGAAGTCGGCGACGGCTGCAAACGCTGACGATGGCACCGAGTTGCAGATCCAGCGTGTTGTTTACGCACTGCCCGCCAAGCTCGACCAGATGGCGATGGCGCGGACGCTGGCGGACGCTGATGCGTTGCGTCGCGGATACTCGGGTTGCAAGTCGTTGCCGCAGTTGGCGAAGGCTCAACCCAGCGCAAAACTGGAAGACATGAAATTTATCAAGGCGTCGTCAGTGTCGGAGCCGACGCGTTCTATGCTGGTCAATGCCAAGGATGGCGATTTGCTGCCGCCTCAGACAGGGGCTGCGGGGGTTGAGCTTTATGCTGTGTGCGGGCGGAAGACCGGAAAGCCTGACGATACGAAGCGAGAAGCAGCCCAACAAGAGTTGCAGCAGCAGCAATTTGAGCAAATGGCCAAGAAGCACTTGCGCGATTTACGGCAGGATGCGCACATCGAAACGCGGTGAACGCGTGGGGATGGTCTGCGGTGATTGTCTGATATGAGTGGTGAGGACGAGAGCAGCGCGGACGACGACGAGGTCGTGTTTGAGCCGATAGGTGCGACTGGAGCGTCGCCGGATGGGTTGCCGCCTTTGCGCGACGTTATTCGGGCGCATGGATTGTCGGCTGAGAAAAAGCTCGGGCAGAATTTCCTGCTGGATTTGAATTTGACGCGGCGTATCGCGCGGGCAGCGGCGGGGCGGCATGCGGCTGTGGGATCGTTGCCGCTGGCAGGCAAGACGGTTGTTGAAATTGGTCCGGGACCTGGCGGGCTGACGCGCGCGCTGTTTTTGGAGGGCGCGGAGCGGGTCATTGTGATTGAGCGCGACGAGCGCTGCCTGCCAGTGCTGCAGGACATTGGCGCGCGCTATCCGGGGCAACTTGAGGTGCACATCGGGGACGCGACAGAAATCAATTGGCGGGCATTGACGGCGCAGGCGACGTCGAAGCCGATCGTTGCGGCGAACCTACCTTATAACATCGCGACGTTGTTGCTCATTGGTTGGCTTGAGAGTGATCCGTGGCCGCCGTGGTATGAGCGCATGACGCTGATGTTTCAAAAGGAAGTGGCGGATCGCATTACGGCTGAGCCGAACTCGAAAGCCTATGGGCGGCTGTCGGTGATTTCCAAATGGCGGACGGTGCCAAAGCAGGTGTTGACGTTGAAACCTGAGGCTTTCACGCCGCCGCCTAAAGTTGCATCGGCGGTGGTGGAATTTGTACCACGCGAAACGCCCGAGCCCGCGTGTGACGTGAAGGTACTTGGTCGCGTGACGGCGGCAGCGTTTGGGCAGCGGCGGAAAATGTTGCGTCAGAGTTTGAAGGCGCTGACGCCGTTTCCGGAATTGCTGCTGGCGCGCGCGGGCATTGATGGGATGCGACGCGGCGAGACGTTGTCGATTGCGGAATTTGGGACGCTGGCACAGTTGATGTCGGAATAACCTCGCTCACGCGAGCGGTGCGCGGCTGATCCAGCGGCGGGGCAAGCGCGTTTTTATGAGGTCAAAAGCGGCGGTTGCGCGGGCGGCGGCGTAAGGTTTGGATCGCAAATCCGGGTTGTAAATCTGGGTCGCAAGTCTGGGTCGCAAATCTGGGGCTTCAGTTGAAAATCGGCCGCGTCACATTGCTGTGGCAACCTAATTCCGGTAGATCGTCGGGCATGAGCAAGACACCGAAATCCAAGAGTTCTGAGAGTGCGGCTGTGAGCGACAAAAAGAGTGCTGGCGACAAGAAAAGCGGCGCGGGCAAGCTAAGTTTGGGCGCGTCTGGCGCGAAGTCTGGGGGCGCGAAGCCTGTGGGGCGGGCGTTTGACCGCAAAACCATTCACGTGCGGGGCGCGCGCGAGCACAATCTCAAGAACGTGGATATTGAAATTCCGCGCGACAGTCTGATCGTGTTTACGGGCTTGTCGGGATCGGGCAAGTCGTCGCTGGCGTTTGATACCATTTATGCCGAGGGGCAGCGGCGCTATGTCGAGAGTTTGAGCGCGTATGCGCGGCAGTTTTTGGAGATGATGCAGAAGCCGGACGTTGATCACATCGACGGGTTGAGCCCCGCAATCTCGATTGAGCAGAAGACGACGAGCCGCAATCCGCGCTCGACGGTTGGCACGGTGACGGAGATTTACGATTACCTGCGCCTATTGTTTGCGCGCGTGGGTGTGCCGCATTCCCCGGCGACGGGGTTGCCGATTGAGAGCCAGACGATCACGCAGATGGTCGACCGCGTATTGGCGCTACCGGAGAATTCGCGGCTCTATCTGTTGGCACCTGTGGTGCGTGGACGCAAAGGTGAGTTCCGCAAGGAATTGGGGGAGTGGCAGAAAAAGGGCTTTCAGCGCGTCAAGATCAACGGCACGATTTATGACATTGGCGACGCGCCGAAGCTCGATAAAAAATTCAAACACGACATCGACGTGGTGGTGGACCGGTTGGTGGTCAAGAAAGACATCGCGTCGCGGTTGGCAGATAGTTTTGAGCAGGCGCTGAAGCTGGCGGATGGATTGGCGATTGCGGAGTTCGCGGACAAGCCACTCGGGAAAGACAAAACCGAAGGTGCGAACAAGAGCAAGAACGACACGCACGAGCGAGTGATTTTTTCGGAGCGGTTTGCTTGCCCGGTGTCGGGGTTCACGATTGAAGAGATTGAGCCGCGCTTGTTCTCGTTCAATGCGCCAGCGGGTGCGTGTCCGACGTGCGACGGACTCGGCACGGAGTTGAAGTTTGAGGCCGAGTTGATTGTGCCGGATACGTCGTTGTCGCTGAAAGATGGTGCGATCTGGCCGTGGGCGAAGACGGGCAACCCGTCGCCCTACTATGAGCAGACGCTGCGGGCGATTTGCGATCATTAC
>JABFRJ010000423.1 GCA_013141255.1 Hyphomicrobiaceae bacterium | reverse complement strand
CTGAGGCTTGTCGACTGTGCGCGGCTAAATAGAGCTAAGCATCAGGGCTGATCATCAAAACGGCGCAACGAGGATCTAAGTGCGCGCTCAAGACTATCAACCGCATGATCGAAGCTCCCGCTCTCGCGGCGCTCCTCAATTTGCGCGGTGGCGTAGGCTGCTGTGGTGCGGTCACGGTTGAAGACCCGCCCCACTTCTGCATAATTCAATCCACAGCAGACGTGCACCAAGTACATTGACAGCTGCCGAGCAAGTACGACATGGGCAGCGCCGCGCATATCTAATTCAAGCAGCTGGACCCTAATCCCGAGTGCGCGAGACACAATTAACTCGGCATGTCTGCGCAATGCTTGCCGTCTGAGCCTTAGACTTGCGGGTTGATTAGCGAAACACGTTATACCTGGGGTTAAATCTATTCCCTGCTCTAGCTTGGGAAGTTGAGCCGCCATTTATTGCCTCACCGATGTAAGTTCTACTTGCTTTTACTGGGTGGACAGGCGCTTCAACTGACTTATAACATTTCCAAAGCATACCGGAGCAGATTTGTACTTGTAACGTAAATATTCGCCCGCGGTCTGCTTGTCTGAATGACCGCCAAGGCATGGCGGGTCGTAATGTGCGGGATGCGGGACGTGATGAGGACGAGAATACGGGAGCTGCGAAAACTTCGCGGCCTAACATTGCAACAATTAGCAGATGCTGTCGGAACGACGGCGCAAACAATTCAAAGATTGGAAACCGATCACATGACGGTTTCGTTGGATTGGCTTGAAAAAATTGCGGCCGCTCTCAACCTCAATGTCGCGAACCTCCTGCCGGGCCCGCGCGACGTTACAGGCATAGAAATATTGGGAAATCTCGGCACTGATTGTCGTGTCGTAAATGGGCATGGGGCAGCGGATGCAGCTGCATTGTCGATTGTGGCTCCGGATCAGAACGCCGTCGCGGTTAAGCTAACTGTTGCACTTGGTCCTTTTGATGAAGGCACGATGTTGATTGGACGGAGGCTTGACGCGCCAACGCTTGAGGATGCGAACGGTCGGACCTGCTTGCTCAAAACCCGCAGTAATAATCTGATATTGCGGAAAATTGCGCTAGACGGGAAGCGTATCATTGCCTCCATGCCGTTCGACCTCAAACCCGGCGTTCAAAGTGAAGTCGACTTGGAATGGATAGCACCTGTTTATATGGCGGTTCGTTACGTATAGGCCTGTGCGGTTTAGTTCGCAGATGGCCCGGTCGCGCGTTAATTCACTTTGTCTGCAGATTATCGCTCACAAGCAGTCCCCGCTCACTCTGGCTGTGAGATACTTACCTCGTCTGTAACGAGGTGTTCCTGTGACAACACGATCAACGCCCGACATGGGCCGTTCTTCTAAAACCTCCGGCCTCCGGTTGGAGATTTATATTCGAGCGCGAGACTTGCCGAGGTTGATTGGGATATGGCCCGATGCCCTGGTGGGCATGGACGGCCCCAAGCATGGGCGGCTGGTTCAGAAGATTGCAGCGGCACTCCGAAGGGAGCGGCAGCGTGGACGCGCTGGACACTTTGCGTATGATTTGGCGCGACATCAGCAGCTGTTGCGTGCTTATCAGGCAGAAAAGGCCGCATTTACAGCGCGACCCGTTTTGGAGCCAGCGGGCAGCCTTAAAGCGGATACGTCAACAGTGATGCCCATGTCAGGGGGCTACCGCCCGGGCTGACGGGATTGGATTGGCTATTTCTCGGCGCGGCGGGTGCCTAAGCCCATTTTCTTCGCGAGCTGCGATCGCGCTTCAGCGTAACGCGGCGCGACCATTGGGTAATCATGCGGGAGCGCCCACTTTTCACGGTATTGTTCGGGCGATAGATTGTAATGGGAGCGCAGATGCCGCTTCAACGACTTGAACTTCTTGCCGTCTTCCAAGCAAATCAAGTAATCAGGTGTAATCGACTTTTTGACCGCAATCGCTGGCTTCGGCTCATCGCGTACGATTTCCGGGGCAGGACTATTGCCACCGAGGCCATTCAGGGCCGCGTGAACTTGGGAGAGCAACTGAGGGATCTCTGAGGTCGCAATGATGTTATGGCTTACGTAGGCAGCAACAATCTCTGCGGTCAGCTTCACTAGATCCAACTTTGCCGCCTCCGACATCTGATTGCATTGCCTCTCGTTTGGCTGGCGGCGAATTTTGCGCAGCCGACATACTGGTTTTTACTTGATCTGGCGATAAAATGTGCATTTCATCGCAATTAAGACTGAAAAATACTCGCAATTTACGTATTACGCAACATCAAGGGCGACTTAATCTGAGTTAAATCTTGATCGTGATTGCTGAATTCTTTATTTCTGTACCAACGAAGCCGATCGTTCACCTGTATTGGGTGGATCGAGCACTGTTCTCATATTGAGGTTGGATCGGATGCCCGCTGGCATTTGTTAAAGACCACAGACGAGGGGTATGCTGGTAACCTAGCGGTTCATCCCCATCTGTGGCTGGGGACGGCGAACTCGTCGCTAGATCTACGCCTAACCTACCGGCGATTGCCCTGTTCCGTTCTCGTTCCATCCGAATCCAAGGAGAGTTGCCATGACTACTACGAAGCCGAGTCTTGGAGCGTCGGTGGCAGCGAAAGTGCAGAAATCCGAAGCTGAATGGAGGCAGGAGTTGAGCCCCGAAGCGTTTGCAGTAGCTCGCCAACATGGTACGGAGCGGGCCTTCACCAGTCCGCTCAACGACGAGAAGCGATCAGGGATGTTCAACTGCGTATGCTGCGGAGAGGCCGTATTTGCGTCAGCGACGAAGTTCGATAGCGGAACGGGTTGGCCAAGTTTCTATGCACCGGCCAGTGCGGCGTCTGTTGAAACGCAAGAAGACCGCAAGTTCTTCATGCGCCGGACCGAGGTGCATTGTGCACGGTGTGACGGCCATTTGGGCCACGTATTTCCAGATGGACCTGATCCCACAGGCCTGCGGTATTGCATCAATGGCGCGGCGCTCGCGTTCAATCCCGAACCCACTAAGGACTGATGGCGCGGGCCTGCGTTTTTTGTTGCGCTTCAATCGTGAATGACAGTGCCGCCCGTCCGCTCGACGGGGGCCTGACTTGATCTTCAAAATTCAGACCTTGGAAGTTGTTATGCCCCCACTTGGTACTTTACCTGCTGCGCCTCGTGCCGAAAAGCGACCAGTTACAGTCTCGCATCATGGCGTCTCGGTCACTGACGACTATGGTTGGCTGAGGGCTGACAATTGGCAAGACGTGATGCGCGACCCGACCGCGCTGCCCGCTGAGATTCGCGCCTACTTGGAAGCCGAGAACGCTTACACCGACGCGGTACTCGGTGATACAAAAGAGCTACAAGATAAATTGTTTGCGGAGATGAAGGCGCGGATCAAGGAGGACGACAACTCCGTGCCGTCACCTGATGGCGCGTGGGCCTATTACTCAAGCTTTGTCACAGGTGGACAATATCCGCGCGTGATGCGGTCTAAACGGGATGGATCGGGCGAGGTTGTTCTGCTTGATGGCAACGCAGAGGCTCAGGGCAAAGACTACTGGCAGCTTGGCAGTGCCAATCATTCTCCCGATCATCGCTGGCTGGCCTATGCTGTCGATGACAAGGGCTCGGAACTCTTCACGCTGCGCATCCGTGATTTGCAAACCGGCGTGGATCTTGATGATGCTGTGCCTGATACCCATGGCGGCGTCTGGGCTGACAATGACACGCTGTTTTACGTCAAGCTCGATAATGATCACCGCCCGCTTGAGGTCTGGCGACATGCGCGAGGGACAGCGGCGTCAGCCGACGTTCTTGTCTACGAGGAAAAGGACAAAGGTTTTTACGTCGGGTTGGGCCGCACGCAATCAGCGCGGTTTATCACAATTGATGTGCATGACCACCAAACGACCGAAGTCTATCTCATAGATTCGGCTCGACCGTTTGATGCGCCGCGTTTGGTTGCACCTCGTCGTTTCGGACACGAGTACAGCGTTGAACATCATGGTGATGACCTGATCATCATGACGAACAAGGACGCGGAAGATTTTCAGATCCTGAGTGCGCCGATTGCATCTCCGGCTGAGGCCCATTGGCAGCCTTTGGTTCCGCACCGCTCGGGGCGGCTCATCATTGAGGCCGTTGCTTACAAGAATTATTTGGTGCGCTTGGAACGCGAAGAGAGCTTGCCGCGAATTGTCATTCGGCGTTGGGCCGATGGGGTGGAGCATTCCATTGCTTTTGATGAAGAGGCCTACAGTCTCGGCGTGTCACAGGGGTATGAATACGATACCGGCACACTGCGGTTTACCTATTCGTCGATGACGACGCCGTCTGAAGTGATCGACTACGACATCGAAACGAAGACGCGCACTCTGCGCAAACGGCAGGAAATTCCGTCCGGTCACAATCCGACGGACTATGTGACGCGTCGCGTGTTTGCGCCGACGCGCGATGGCGAGACAGTGCCGGTGTCATTGCTTTATCGCAAGGGCACGCCGCTTGATAGCACGGCGCCGCTGTTTCTCTACGGTTATGGGAGCTATGGCATCTCAATCCCGGCGTCGTTCTCCACCACACGACTGTCACTGGTCGATCGCGGGTTTGTGTTCGCCATCGCACATATTCGAGGCGGCAAGGATAAGGGTTATCGCTGGTACACGGGCGGGAAGAAGCAGACCAAACTCAACACCTTTCACGACTTCATTGATGCGGGTGAGTATCTCGCCAAGGAGAAGTTCACGACGCGAGGACGGATCGTCGCCAATGGAGGATCTGCTGGCGGCATGCTGATGGGTGTGGTTGCCAATATGGCGCCGGATCTCTTTCTCGGCATTATCGCAGACGTGCCTTTTGTCGATGTTTTAAATACGATGTTGGATGCGTCACTACCGTTGACGCCACCTGAGTGGCTTGAGTGGGGCAACCCGATTGAGTCCGAGAAGGAGTTTGCGTTGATTGCGAGCTATTCGCCTTACGACAATGTCGCGGCGAAGCCCTATCCGCATATCTTCGCCTATGGCGGTCTAACCGATCCGCGCGTGACCTATTGGGAACCGGCGAAGTGGATCGCGCGACTGCGCGCCAACTCAACCTCCGACAATATGATCGTTATGAAGATCAACATGGCGGGCGGGCACGGTGGCGCGTCAGGGCGCTTCGAGCAATTGCACGAGATGGCGCTTGATTACGCTTTTGCCTTGAAGATTTCTGATCGCGCGGGCGCTTAGTTATACGTCGACGTTACTTGGTCTTTAGCGCGGCGTTTAGAGTTGCAAGCACCTCTTGTATGGCCGCCGCGCGGGCAACCGGATCGGTGCCAACGTCGGCCCTGCCATCCTTGGGTCGGGCGAGGCCGGTACGTGTGCGGCGCGGAGCGTTCGGCGCATCGAAGCCATGGACAGCGCCCTCGTAACTGATAAAGCGAGCCCCCGCGCGCGCTGCTAGGGCACGACAGGGTTCAGGCTCGGTCCAGTTGTCCGCTGAACCCATCAAAATTGTCAGCGGCATACGCGGTTTCCAATGGGCGTCGCGGGCAGTGGCGCGGCAGCCGGGATAAAACGCGATGGCTGTTTTGAAGTCTGGTCCGGTGCTCATGAAATTCGGTCGGATGGCTGAGAGCACTGTCATCGCGCCATGCGACCAGCCTATGAGGGCGAGGCGCGTCGCATCGATATGGGGGTGTCGCGCGAGCCAAGTCACAGCACCGGCTACATCATCGGCGCGTTCGCTTGGTGTGACGTTGCCCGAACTCTTGGTGCAGATTTGTCGAAACCCTCGTGGCGCAAAGCTATTGAGCAGCAGCACCGCGTACCCTCCGGTCGCGAGACGTTCGGCCCAATCGGCTTCGCGGGCTGCGATTTGACCTGACTTGCCCAAAAGGCCGCCGCAGCCGTGCAGGGCGATGATTGCGGGATAAGGGCCCGGTTGTGTGGGGCGGTAGAAATAGCCGGTGAGGTTGACGCCACTCGCGCCGCTGGCGGGGATAGTAATTTCCTCCGCCAATGGCCGCTCAGCGGCCGCGTGTGCGAAGTTAGCAATGAGAAACGTGGCCAGCAGGCAGACCGCCCTGAGTTTTTGGCAAGCAATGTGCGCCGATACTCCTGCCGGTCTAACTAGGTCGCGCATTGCGTCAGGCTTTAAATTTTGCGCCGACATCGCGGAAGGTCGTTTTAATGCGACGGACAGTGCCGGTGCGGGCGCGCATGACGACGGTTTCCGTTTCAGCGAAATCGCCACGGAAATGCACGCCTTCGAGGAGCGAACCGTCGGTGACGCCTGAGGCCGAGAAGATCACATCGCCAGACGCCATTTCATGCATGGTATATTTGCGGCGAATGTCTTTGATGCCCATGGCGTGCGCGCGTTGGATTTGGCGTTGACCCTCTGCGCCGGGGTCGGGCAACAGACGGCCTTGCATTTGGCCGCCGATACAGCGCAGCGCTGCAGCGGCAAGCACTCCTTCGGGTGCGCCACCGGAACCCAGATAAATGTCGATGCCCGATTTGATAGGATCGGTGCACCAGATCACGCCAGCGATGTCACCGTCGCGGATCAAACGGACCGATGCGCCGGATGCGCGGACTTCCGTGAGCAGCTTTTCATGACGTGGTCGGCCAAGCATACAGGCGGTGATCTGATTGACGGCCACGCCTTTGGCTTCAGCCAAGCGCTTGATGTTTTCGGACGGCGATTTATCGAGATCGATTAAGCCGTCGGGATAGCCGGGTCCGATGGCGATTTTGTCCATGTACATATCGGGAGCGTGTAACAAGCCGCCACGCTCCGAAATTGCGAGGACGGCGAGTGCGTTGGGTTCGGCTTCAGCGCAGATTGTGGTGCCTTCAAGCGGATCAACGGCGATGTCGACTTCGGGGCCGTTCATAGTGCCGAGCTCTTCGCCGATGTAGAGCATCGGGGCTTCGTCCATCTCGCCTTCACCGATGACGACGCGGCCACGGATGTTCACCTTGGCAAGTTCTTCGCGCATGGCTTTGACGGCAGCGCCATCGGCGGAATTTTTGTCGCCGCGTCCGCGCCAACGCGCAGCTGCAATGGCGGCGGCCTCAGTTACGCGCGCGACTTCGAGCACCAAGATGCGTTCGAGCCCTGCGATCTTTGGAGTATCCTTCGTCATCGTCCTGTCCTCGTTATCGGTGCTCGTTCCCTCTCCCCACCGCATTTCAGCGATGGGGAGAGGGTTAGGGT
>JABFRJ010000218.1 GCA_013141255.1 Hyphomicrobiaceae bacterium | reverse complement strand
ATGAATTCACTCCCAAGCATTGTCGCCCCTGCCGCACTGATAACCACGAGAACGGTGGCCAAAGCTGCGACGACAGAACGGTTCCCTAAAGCAAGTCGCAAAGCTGGAGCGTAAATCGCCTTTGCACCACGAACCACGATATTCTCTGTCTCAGAAACTTTGCCGGTCACAAACAAGGCAATGCAAGCGGGTACAAATGTCATCGACAGTACCATTGCACCGACCAGCGCGAGGATGACCGTCAACGCCATCGGCGTAAACATCTTACCTTCTACGCCCGTTAAGGTGAGCACCGGCAAGTACACCACCATGATGATGAAGCTGCCAAATATGCTTGGCGTGGCAACTTCTTTGGTCGCCGCTACCACCGTTGCGAAGCGTTCCTTCCGGGACAATAATCGGCCTACCTGATGCTGTCGCTCCGCCAGCAACCGTAAACAATTTTCAACAATGATGACTGCGCCGTCGACAATGATGCCGAAATCGATAGCTCCCAAACTCATCAAGTTGGCACTGATGCGTGCCTCCACCATGCCGCTCACAGCGAACAACATCGATAATGGAATAATAAGGGCTGCAATCAACGCGGCTTTTATATTCCCAAGAAGCAAGAAGAGCACCACGATGACTAAGACGGCCCCTTCGAAGAGATTGTTACGCACGGTGTTGATGGTGCTATTGACCAACGTCGTGCGATCATAAACTGTTCGCAGAAGGGTACCCTCAGGAAGGCTCTTCTCAATTTGCTTCAACCGTTCCGCAACGCGTGTTGAAACCGTCCTGCTGTTCTCCCCAATCAACATCATGGCTGTTCCGAGAACAACTTCAGTGCCGTTGATCGTTGCAGCTCCCGTTCGAAGCTCACTCCCAATCTTGACCTTCGCAACGTCACGAATACGAATGGGAACCCCGGAATGGGTGCCAAGATGGATATTCAGAATATCTTCGGAATTCGCCAACTGCCCGGGTGAGCGCACAAGGTACTGCTCGCCATTTTTCTCAATATAGCCTGCACCGGTGTTTATGTTGTTTTTTGAGATCGCCTCGACCAACTGATGCAGTGAAATGTTGAAGGCTGACAACCGCTCTGGATCCGGTACGACGTGAAACTGGCGTTCATAGCCGCCAATTGGATTGACTTCCACGACACCTGGAACCGTACGTAACTGAGGCTTGACCACCCAGTCATGGAGTGTTCGCAGATCGGTCGGCGTGAAAGGTTCGCCGTCAGGTTTCTTTGCACCCTCTTTCGATTCCACTGTGTACATGAAAATCTCGCCAAGACCGGTCGCGATGGGCCCCATCGCTAGTCCGATCCCTTGCGGCAACTGATCCTTCACCTGTTGAATACGTTCGTTGACCAGGGTTCGGGCCCAGAAAATATCGGTACCATCTTCAAAAACGACGGTGACTTGTGACAGCCCATAGCGCGACAAGGATCGCGTATAGGAAAGCTTGGGCAAGCCACCCAACCCTGTTTCAATCGGGAATGTGATGCGTTGCTCAGCTTCGAGGGGAGAGTAACCAGGAGCGACAGCATTAATCTGAACCTGAACATTGGTGATGTCCGGCACGGCGTCGATGGGCAGTCTCAGAAAATTAAAGGCCCCAAAGGCTGCAACGGCGAGCGTCGCCACCACGACGAGCCAGCGCTGCACTACCGCAAACCTAACAATACGATCGATCATGGCCGCCTCAGTGCTCGTGCGCCGCTTCGCCCTTGCCGAGTTCGGCTTTGAGCACAAAACTGTTTCCTGTCGCTATTTTGTCACCGGGAACGACGCCGAAGATAACTTCGATCATGCTGTCATCCTTCAGACCAAACTCGACCTCACGCGCTTCGAAGCCGTCCTTGCTGTCGACAAAAACGACCGGTTTTCCTTCGATGTATTGAATGGCCGTTTGTTTGACTGCCACTGAGACAGGTTGCTCGCCAATTAAAACGCGACCCGTGACGAATAAGCCCGGGCGAAACGCGCCGTCTTTGTTATCGAGTACCGCGCGCGCTAATAAGCTCTGCGTGTCTGTCAGCCCAATGGGCGATATGTAGTCAATCTTCGCCGTTCGCCGCGTTCCATTCAGCGCGACTTCAACCGTCTGTCCTGTCTTAAGCTTTGAGAATTCCTGCTGATACACGCGGAAGTCGACCCAGACTGAAGTCAGATCCGCAATCACCATGAGTCGCTTGTCTTTGTCCGCGTACTCGCCGAGCGCACCCTTGCGCTCAATAACGACGCCTGAGTTCGGAGCCACCAGCTGATACTGAGTTAGACTTTCATTGCTTTCAATGCTCGCAACAACTTCGCCTTTCTGCACCGCCTCTCCGAGCCGCTTGCGAATCGACCTGACGACGCCACCAAAGCGCGGCAGAACCGCAACCATCTGCTCTTCATTGGGCTGCACGATACCGTTTAGAATCACCGTTTCACGGATAGCTCCCGCCGCCGCCGGTTCAATAGTAAGTCCTGCGTTCTTCAATTGTACTGGTGTTAGCTTCACGATCTTTTTCTCTGGGCCATGATCATGCCCGTCACCACTCCCGTGGCCTTCCTTTTTCTCCGCGCTGTGCCCATGCCCATCCTTGGGAACTGCGCGTTCGACCGCAAGAATATGACGCGTCGTTAGTGCTCCACCTGCAAGAATTCCAAAAACCACCAATGCCGTACTCAGTCTCCGGACGGGCGATTGTCCGGATGTTGCCCCCAATATTCCACCCAATTGTTGGGCCGCGAGATCTTCTTTTGGTAACGCATCACTCATTTGCCGGTCTCCGTGTCACGGTTTCCCAACCGTGTTGAAATGATTTTCGATTGCTCAAGGTTTCCAATTTCGCCGCGCCTGTATGGCAGCGGATGTCCGCATCCAGTTGCTGAATTTCTGCTTCCAATTGATCGCGATGGGCATCGAGTAAATCTTTGACGCCAAGCCGCCCCTGGTCAAAACTGGTTTGGACGTTGTCCGACGCCTTCTTGGCAATCGGAATTATTTCCGCCAACTTACGTGCCTCCACGCAGGCAGTATCAAATTCGCCAAACGCATCGATGATGCGACGTTTGATTTGGCGCCGCGTTGTGTCCCGATCGAATTCGACTTTCGCCAATCGACGCTCAGCCTCGATGATGCTGCCTTCATTGCGATCGTGAACCGGCAGTGGAATCGATCCCCCAATGCGAAATGCCGTATCGTTACTCTCAAATATCCTTTTGACACCGACACTTGCTGTCAAGTCAGGCGCCGCCGTGGCGCGCTGCAACCGAAGTTCGCCTTCACGCTGCGCAAACACAGCGCTCCAGGCGCGCACAGATGGGTTCTCGTCGATATTCGAGAGTATGGCCTGTAACGGCGCCAACTGGTGGCCGTTGTGCCGCAACCGACCATTTATGACAGCCGCATCCGAGACTGCCCCCGACCAATTCGAGACGAGTTGGCGTTTTGCGGATTGTAATTCGCTTCGTGCTTTGTCGACTGCAACGCGCGCCCGACCAACCGCTAGTTCACCGCGCGCCATATCGGCCGGAGGCGACGCCCCGGCGTCGACACGACGTTTGAGCAAAGGAACCAAATCCTCCAGGCGCTTTGTAACTCGCCCGAACAGATCAATGCGCTGCTGCGCGCCCAACACCTGCACGTAGTCGACTTTAGTCTGCGCTACGATCTCCCTCATCGACACAGCGATTTCCGCGTTCGCCACATCTTCCTTGCCGATGGCAGTGGCGACACGTGCATCTCGTTTATCGCCGCGCTCAAATTTCTGCTGCAACGAGACGGTTAGTGTTGCTTTGTCAAAACCGCGATAGTCTCCCGAACCTAGGAAATCATCGACGTCGACAGAAAGCTCCGGATTGGGCCGCTTTCCGGCTTGCAGCACTCCGCCCTGCGCGGCCTGAACTTCCACTCGGCCAGCCGCCAAACGTGGATCAGCTGCAAGCGCACGTCTCAGAGCTTCGGAGAGGTCAATCGCCAACGCTGCTTGACGATCAAAAAACGTGAAACCAGCCACGATTAGTGGCATCCAAACGCGTCGTGAGACGCATGTCGTGAGATTCATTTGGTATCGCCATTTGGAAAGGTGCGCAGCACAAAAAGCCACGCGCCAATCAAGGCGATGGCCTAAGTTAGACCTTCACGGAGATCGGAGGCCTAAAAACGCTTGTCGGCGCCTGCTGCATGCAGAACCGAACATCGCTAGGAACTTTGCACGACAACACCTTGGCAGACCCCCATGTGGGAACCCCCTGCGTCGCAAATTGTATTTTCTGAAAACTGCAGATCACGCAAGCGACATCGACCGCAGCGTTTTCACGATTCTGCTCGGTATCTTGTGAGCCTAGCTCGAACGCGCTGACCACACCTTGGGTATGATTTGCAAACTTGTCTGCATGAACATGGGTTGCTAGAACCAGAAAGGAGAATGCGATCAAGTGCGCGAGCACCTGTCGAAGCGTACTGTTCATGTTCAGCCAAGTGGGCATCCAGACAAAGTTTCCCTTAATTTCCAACCCGGTCAGTAGCGGGAGTCGTGTTGAAGTGTCAAACCAAATTGGGTCACTATTACGTCAAACACGCACCTGAATGCCGTATGTTGCCAAAGTGCCTCAAGATTCTGCCGCCCCGGCGCGCAGCAAGCGCAATGCATTCATCGTTACCAGAACTGTCGCGCCAGTGTCAGCAAGGATTGCAGGCCACAGCCCCGTTACGCCGAGTATTGTTGTTACAAGAAATACGCCCTTGATGCTCAAAGTGCCTGCGATGTTTTGCGACAAGTTGGGCATGGTGCTGCGAGGCAAATCAACAAACGCCACCAGATCGGTAGTCCGGCAGCTGAGCAGCACGATGCTCGCGCGTGTTGCCGCTCTGGTTACGGTTGGCACGCCGGATTGGTCGCCCAGCAGCCTGTCCGGGCTCACCATAGTGATGCTGGCGACCGGCATCGATTGCAGCTGCCGTTGATGGTGAAATAGAGCCGTTTGGCGTTGTAGAGCCTGTTCGCCGACAAAGCCCGAGCGATCATAGGTCGCCAAGGCGGGCGGCGACCCTTGCCGCATTGGAGCGCCGTCCCGCTTTAGTCATGTCGGACCAACTAATTTTTATGCAGTCGCGTAACCGTGTCTTGACTGAATTGTCCCATAGTTCAAGTCTGGTTCCAGGAGAATTGTCCCCTTTGTCAGCCTTACGAACCATCGTTGCCGCCATGATCGCTTTGGCGATCGCCGTGGCCCCTGTCGGGGCGGCGATGGCGGGACTGCGGATGGTTGCGTCAGCAAACCAAGGACAAGTTGTTGCAGCTCAAGTGATCGACACACAAGCGACGATGGCCGATGCGGCTTCTGCGGACATGACCGATTGTGACAAGATGAAGGGCGCGAAGGGCAAAACGGATTGCCCATGCTGCGATACCAACAGCGCCTGCCCGCCCGACCTATGCCCGTTGAAGACCCTCAATTTGCTGGGCCCCATTGGCGACGCAGCACTGTCGGGACCGATGTCGTCGATGCGCTTTGTGCGCGACATACCCGACCGTCCGCCTGACTGGATCGACAGTCCACAGCCACCACCTCCCCGAGCCTGATCTGCTACGAGACCCGCGTGTGAGCGCGGTTGTTGGCATTTGCCCGGAGGCAGCGCTCAAGCGCGCATTGCCGCCAGCCATTGCGCATCCCTCGATCGATCAGGAACGATAACATGACCATCCGAAACTTTGCGCGCGCGGCCCTTTGCGGGTTTGCGGCAGTCCTCCTCTCCGTGCCCGCTTTTGCTGGCGCTGGCGTCTACACCTTCGAGCCCGTCAAGGTCGATGTGATGAACGGAGCGGGCAGCCAGCTTGCCGTTCGCTTGATCCACAAACCAACCGGCAAACCTGTCGTGGGTGCAGTTCTGTTTCGTACGCTCCTCGATATGTCGCCGGACAAGATGGACAGCATGACGGCGAAGCACGCGGCCATGCCGACTGCGGAGCCCGGCGTTTACGCCTTCAAGGCCGATTTCACGATGGCCGGCGGCTGGGCCTTCAAGATCCAGGCGAAGGTGCCCGGAGAAGCTGAGACGGTGACCGGCACCGTCATCTTCCAGGCGAAGTAGGAGCAGCACATGCGCAAGCTCCTCATCGGGGGGATCGCCATCGTGGCGGTCCTCTCCTCCGTCGCAATCGTTCATCGCAACAAGGCGCAACATCAGGTCGTCGGGCAGACTGCGGCTGTTTCGATGCCCGCCACAGACCGCAAGGTGCTGTACTGGAAAGACCCGGATGCCGGCACCGATTTTGCGGCGTCACCTGCAAAAACGAAGGATGGGCGCGACTACGTGCCCGTCTACGAAGACCAGGAAGCTGATTTCGCCAAGCCGCAGGCTGCTGCCGCGCCCAAGGGCAAAGGCAAGATCGTCTTTTACCGCAACCCCATGGGTCTTCCTGACACCTCGCCGGTGCCGAAGAAGGACTGGATGGGGATGGATTACATCGCCGTCCATGAAGGAGAAGACGATGGCGGTTCAACCGTCCGGGTGAGCCTGGACAAGGTGCAGCGCTCGGGCGTGCGCACCGCGCCCGTCGAGAGGCGCCGCCTGGATCGGCCAGTTCGCGCGCCCGGTATCGCCAAGCCGGACGAGCGCTCATTGCGCGTCGTGTCGCTCCGCGCCGACGGCTTCATCGAGAAGCTTTACGTCAACCAGACCGGGCAGCACGTTAAGGCGGGAGAACCGCTGTTCCGCCTCTACAGTCCGGAGATGGTGAAGGTGCAGGTGGACTACCGCGTCGCAGTCAATATCGGCGGTGCTCGCGACGAAAAAGGACCGCTGCAGCGCCTGCGAAACCTCGGCATGCCCGAGAGCATCCTCGAAGAAATCAAGCGCACCCGTGAGCCGGTCATAGCCTTCGACTGGCCGTCGCCCGTTTCCGGCGTGGTGATGAAGAAGCCGGTCATGGAAGGCATGATGATGAAGGCTGGCGAGGAAATCTTCCGCTTCGCTGATCTCTCTACCATCTGGATCATCGCCGACGTGCCGGAGCAGGAGATTGCGCAAGTGAAGGTGGGCCAGCTGGCACACATTTCATTTCGCGCATTCCCTGGTGAGGTATTTCCCGGCACCGTCACCTTCATCCTGCACGAACTGGAAATGGCGACGCGCACCGCGAAAGTGCGCATCGAGGTCAAGAACCCCGACCATCGCATCAAGCACGAAATGTTCGAGGATGTCGAAATTGGCGCCGGTGT
>JABFRJ010000361.1 GCA_013141255.1 Hyphomicrobiaceae bacterium | reverse complement strand
CACCAAGAACCAGCGGCAACGCCAAGCGTTTCACAATGCTGAGATCAACAACACCTTTCGCTTGATGTCCACGAAACGCCCGATACGTCGTCGGCAGCATAATCGCAAGTGATGTGCCCGTCGCCAGCTTAAGGCGAATATCTTCCGGCACCCCCCACGCGGCGAACAGTTCATACAACACCGGCACAATAATAGCGCCGCCACCAATACCAAATAGCCCCGCCAAGAACCCCATCACCACGCCACCAGCCGCCAGCGCAGCAACAAGCGGCAGCACCTGCTGCAGATCAAGACCATTCATGCCAAAATTTCCAATGTGAACTTTTGAACCAGGCGCCGTCGCGAGCATACCCCCACTAAAGCGTCCTGTGCGCCGCGCATCGCGCATACCTTACGCGTTAATCGACGAGCAAAATTCATGCAACCTGCGACAGCTCTTCTCGACGCGCAATCGCCGCTTCAACCAGCGCCGTGGCTTCGCGCAGCACATCCCCAGTCGCGCCCGGCAATACGCCACGCTCCGACAAGTGTCGCCGGAATCCGCGCGCTCCAGGTTCTCCGTGATAAATCCCAAGCACATGCCGTGCAATTGCATGCAGCCGACCGCCACGCGCAACGTGGCCATCAGCGTAATTGGCAATGTCAGCCATCACATCAGCGCGTGTACGCGGGTTCACAGCAGCATCACCAAAAATCCGCGCGTCCACATCGGCAAGCACCCACGGCGTCTGATACGCTGCTCGCCCCATCATCACGCCATCAACGTGGTTGAGGTGCTGAACCGCCGCATCGATCGATGCAACGCCACCATTGATCACAATTGTGAGGTCAGGTCGCGCCGCCTTCAATCGATAGACGCGTTCATAGTCAAGCGGTGGCACTTCGCGGTTTTCTTTCGGCGACAAACCATTCAGCCACGCCTTCCGCGCATGCACCACAAACAGCCGACAGCCATGATCAGCCACCACATCGATGAAGCGTTGAAAATCGCGCTCGCTATCTTGATCATCAATGCCAATGCGGCACTTCACCGTGATCGGCACATTGACGACATCCGCCATCGCCCGCACGCACTGCCCAACAAGCTCAGGTTCCGCCATCAAGCACGCGCCAAATCGCCCCTCCTGCACACGATCAGACGGGCACCCAACATTGAGATTGATCTCGCCATACCCGAACGCTGCGCCAATCGCTGCCGCATCCGCGAGCTTCTTCGGATCCGATCCCCCCAATTGCAACGCGACGGGCTGCTCGTCGGTCGAAAAACCCAGCAACAAATCACGCTTGCCATGCAACACAGCCTCCGCCGTCACCATCTCGGTGTAAAGCAACGCGTCACGCGTGATCAGTCGATGAAAGAATCGACAATGCCGATCCGTCCAATCCATCATCGGGGCAACGGAGAATTTATGTAATTGATTTTGCATGATTTTTCTTGTAGTTTACGAGGATGAACACAAGGCGTGCACACGAACCTTTGCGCAACATTGTGCACGATTACGCGGAACTTCGCAGGAACATTGTGCACGAATTGTGCACGATTTTACGCCGTGCACACCGCCAAAAGTGAACCATCAGCGAACGTGCACACTCGCATGGAGACGGTATATGGCATCCTTCAGCAAGCTTCCATCGGGTCAATGGCGGGTCCAAATCCGTCGCGCGGGGCATACATTGACACGAAGCTTCCGGCTGAAGTCGGAAGCTGATGCTTGGGCACGTGAGCAGGAAGGACGCATCGACAAAGGTGAGACGCCAATGGGCCGCATGCCAGCGGGCCGTGCAACCGTCGCTGACCTTATTGAAATACATTTTGCTGATCTTGCAGAAGTCGGTCGTGCATTCGACCGCAGCAAAGAAGCTACCCTGCTCCGTCTCAAAGACACGATCGGTCACACTAACGTGCAACATGTCACGCGCGACATGCTCGTGCAATTCGCCAAGACGCGTGCAAAGCAAGGCGCCGGACCGGTCACTATAGCCATCGACATCAGCTTCATCGGCACCGTCCTTGAACACGCCGCAGCCGTTCATGGCGTCGTCGTCCCAATCGATCAGGTTAGGCTCGCGCGCATTGCGCTGCATAGGCTCGGACTGATTGCAAAATCCGCAGAACGCGATCGGCGGCCCAACGAAGACGAACTTGCACGCATCATAGCGACGGCAGAGGACAATCCTCGGCAAATCATTCCTCTCGGGCGCATCATCAAATTCGCGGTCGCCACCGCAATGCGTCAAGACGAAATCTGCCGTGTGACCTTGGAGGATTTCAATCAAGAGCAATCAACCCTAATGATCCGCCAGCGCAAACACCCACGCCAAAAACTGACGAACGACCAGGTCATTCCTCTGGTGTCAGACGCGGGTTTCGACGCTGCCGAACTTATAATTGCACAACGGCGTCAATCCGGTCGCACGAGCGGCTTTATTTTCCCCTATGACGGTCGCTCTGTTGGAGCAGCTTTTCGTCGGATGTGTCGCGACCTCGCAATTCAAGATCTTCACTTTCACGACCTGCGACACGAGGCGATCAGTCGCCTATTCGAAGCAGATTGGGACATACCGCAGGTCGCCGCTGTTTCTGGACACAGAGACTGGAAGATGCTGCAACGGTACACGCATCTGCGACCGAGCTTTATTGCAAGCCGCGCCGGAACGGCCAACCGGCTTACAGCAAAGACCCGGCACACTCGGTTGCCAGCCAGTTAATCGCAAGCCTTCCAAAAGGGCGCTGTCAGTCGACATGACTGTAATGTTGGTTGCGGGGGTGCGCACTGGACGATACAGCCACCGACCGCCTTTCACCCTGTCTGCTTAAGCGTGCCCGCAAATACTCGCGCCGCCAACAGAGCGCGGATGCCGAACTCAACAAATGTTCTCGACGCGACTCGGCTTAACGCAGCGCGTTGCGTCGCCTCATTTGCTGGCGAAGCCAAGCTGCCGCACTACTTTGCTGTCGGTGGTCTGTGTGAAAACTGCAAACCCATCGACCATTGCAGCGCTCCAGCCCGGTTCAGCACCTGTCGCCGCGCGAAGCTTTGCGTCGTTGGGCGTGGTTACTTTGACAATCGGCTTGGACACATCAACCGCATTGATCTGATCAGTGGTGAGCGGTCGCACGAACAGATGCTCTTCCGTCAGCAGGCCTCCCTTCCATTTGCCAATGGTCGCCATTTTGCCATTGGCCGTCACGCCGACCACAGCTGTCCACTCACCCTGCGCCAGAGATGGACTATGCTGGACAATCTTCGCAGCCCCCCTCCCGCCAACATCTGTGTCAGCGCTGTGACATGGGAATCGATGCCAACGGAGCGTCTGCCAATTATATTCACCAACACCTTGGAGCCGTGATACTTGCGCATGACATCCATATTGCCATTGCTCCATCCGATGAAGTCGATTAAATGGAAATTGATCAGATTAGTGGTTTCCTGCGCGTAGTGCTTTCGCACTGACTGACGTCGCGGTTACTCCAAGCAGCATGGTCGCAAGAAGAGCGGCGGCGGAGGTTTTACGCGAAGTCATGCTCAGTCTCCTCTGGATTAAGAGCAGGTAATTTCTCATTTCATGAGCAGCGAGGAACGCTCCCAGCTGAATTGGCTTTATGATGTCTTATTGACCGGACGCCGCCTGTGCATACTGTTCGTCCGACACGTACTCCATCCAGTCGGCATAGTTGCCATCCAGTGTCTCGTGCATTGCGATATGAACCATCCCACTATTGGCCGTTGCGCCATGCCAGTGCTTTTCGCCGGGAGCAATCCATACGCTGTCGCCAGGTCGAATGAGGCGGGGCGTATCTCCCCAAAGCTGGACGCAGCCAACACCTGATATGACGTGAAGCGTCTGGCCTAAAGGATGCGTGTGCCAAGCTGTTCGCGCGTTCGGTTCGAACGAGACGCGCGCAGCTTGAAGGCGTGCCGGCGCGACTGGATTGACAATTAGGTCAGCCCAAACCGTCCCAGTGAAATACTCGACTTGTCCACGACGCGAAGGAATCGCGCCAACGGTTTGTATTTTCAATTTTTCTCTCCCATTGCGACGTTCCACACTTTATTCATGAATAGCCTTTGCGCTCGAACGAGCGCCATTGAGAATATCGGCGGTTGCTTGTGCTGTTCTTCTGTAATGTTCCGTCAGAAGAGCGCATGCAAGATCGGCGTCGCGCTTCAGCGCCGCATTCAGGATTGCTTCATGCTCCGCCGCAATCTTCGGCCCCACGGTGGCGGCGGGATACATAACCGAGGCGATCTGGCGATAGCGCGAACTATGGTTGATCAGCGTCTTTATGAAATGCTTCAGCCACTTTGATTTAGACGCGCTGACAAGCTGCAGGTGGAATTTGCAATGGAGATCTTCCCATTCGGGGTCGTTCGCCAGGGGGTGACCTTTGAGTTCAGCTTGGCGGCGTGCAAGAACATGGTGGGCGGATATCAGTTCACCTTCCCACTGGGCCGTGCCGCATTCAAAAGCTTCGCGTATCGCCAGACATTCCAACTCTGTTCGCAATGTATGAATGTCACGGACATCCTCCGCGCTTAACTCTGCGACCCTGAAACCTTTCTGATCTTCAACGGTGATGAAACCGCTCGTCGAGAGGCGCGATAGGGCCTCTCGAAGCGGAATCGTCCCCGCATCATAGCGACCGGCAAGTTCCCGCAACGTCAGACGCGCGCCCGGTTCCAGCTTGCCGCTGAGAAGGTCGACCTGCAGTCGGCCCACCAAGATGGAGGCCATTGTTTGCCTGGGCGTCATCGGGATTGGTTTCCGAAGGTAACAAAGGGAGCCCCGTTCGGAGCCGTGCAACCCAATGCCATTCAAGTTGATTATATATCAAACAAGAAATAATATACAATCTCTTGACGTCCGCTTCAAGATCGGCGACAAAGTCATCCTGCCGCACCTCACGACCGGGACGGCAAGGGAGGGTTGTCGATGGAGACGCTTGTTCAGAGGCTTGGTTATGTCTCACTCGACGTTGTTGAGCTTGAGACCGCAGTTCGCGATGCCGAGATTATTTCAGGGGCTCGAGTCGTTGACAGGTCGCCTCATCGTGTCCTGATGTCCTCAAATCGGCGTCGCGCCGAATTGGTTCTCTACGCCGCTGCTCAGAGCGGCGTCCGCTGCATCGGGCTCGAGGCGTTGAGCGCTGATGCTGTCGATAACGTCAAGGCTCGGGCGCAACGCGCGGGCTTAGTGGTCATTGCTGAAAAACCTTCGTTGGAATTTGTGGATCGAGCGGTCACGTTCCTGACGAGCGAGGGACACGCTATTGAAGTTCACACGCCGTTGCCGAAGGATCAGGCGATCCGCTACGCCGGTGCAGGCATCCATCCGCTTTGCATTGACCACGTCAATTTGAACTCGGCCGATCCCAAGAAACTCAGCGACGAACTCCAGAGCGTTTTGGGTCTTCGGTTGTCCGAACGCACCACCAACCATGAGCTTGTCTGGCTTCGCGCCGGTGATGGTCGTCATCACACCGTCGGAATCGTCGGTGCGCCAGCAGCTGGCCTGCATCACTTCAGTTGGGAGCTTAGGGATTTTAACGATTTCAAGCGCTTGGGCGACGTGCTCGACACTGAGGATCGGTTGCTAGTCTGGGGGCCTGGCCGTCACGGCGCCGGAGACAATCTGTTCGCCTACTACTTTGACCGATCAGGATTTTTGGTCGAGTGCACTGCTGAAATGGAAGTGATCCAGGATCTGAACCACCAACCACCAGTCTTCGATGTTGCCAGTTTGGCTGTAAACCCGAAGGCCGGAAATCGATGGGGGCAGCTGCCGCCGCCGTCATGGGTCGCGCACTCAAACAGCTTTGTACAGCATCGACGAGCGGTCGGCTGATCGGCGGCGCTTTGCTTCCGTATGCCCTGACACTGAATAACATAAATTCACCGCGAAGTTCCTCGCAACCGCTTTGTGTGGCGAGGTCCCTACGATCCAGGAGTACGGCCCATGCGTTATGTCGGTTTTGTGAAAGATGGTTTGCGTTACATTGGTCGCCGAGACGGATCTGCGATCAGGCCGGTTGCGCGTGCAGATGAGTTTTATGCCGAACTACCCCGCTTTTCAGCCGAAGCCGGAGGCGATCCCGTCGATTTCGCTACAGCCGTCATCGCGCCAGCGCTGCCTTTGACGTCGCGCATTTTTTGCGTGGGTATCAACTATCGCGCTCATGCCCTCGAGGCGAGTGCTGCCGGCATCGAAGAGCCAAAATTCCCAATGATTTTCGGTCGGTGGGAAAACACGCTGGTCGTCGACGGTGCCCCTGTGCCGGTGCCGCCCAACGAACCCGGCCTGGACTGGGAAGTCGAGCTGGCTGTCATCATCGGCAAGAAGACATGGCTGGTGAGTGAAGAGGCCGCGATGGACTCCGTGTTCGCCTACGCGACGTTCAACGATCTGAGCGCACGCAAGAAGCAAATGCATACGCGACAATTCACGTTGGGCAAAAACGCTGATTGCAGCGGCCCGATTAGTCCATTGGTCACGAAGGACGAAGTCCCGAACGTCAACAACCTGCGGGTCCTGACACGCGTCAACGGGCAAATCATGCAGGACGCTAATACCCGCGATTTTCTTCATAATATTCCCCGCATCATTAGCTACATCAGCGACACGGTTACACTGCTCCCAGGCGACGTGATCGCAACCGGCACACCGGGTGGGGTCGGATCTGCCCGAAACCCGCGGATCTATCTCAATGCCGGTGACGTTGTTGAGGTCGAGGTGGAAGGCGTCGGCGTCGTCCGCAATCCCATTGTGAGCCGCGAGCAGTATGACCGCGGAACCGTTTGAACTCTTTGGGAGGACGATCGATGACAATGATCCGCACTGCCATGGCCCTGGCCGCGGCTGTAACAGCGCCCTTCACTGCAGCCGCTCAATCACCTCGTGCCAATAGCGAGACGCTGAACATTCAGCAATATGCCGGCACGACAGGCAACTTGCATGCCATGGTAGCGGCTTCCAAAGGGTTCTGCGACAAGTACAATTTCAAGTGCGAGCTGAAGATCATCAACTCGGGCTCTCTCGGGATGCAGGCACTGGTCGGCAAAACCCTCGATGTGGCCCAGACGAGTGTCGATCTGACCGCGGGCGCCATCAATGCCGGAGCTGATGTTACCATCGTCGGCGTCAGCTTGCCCAACAGCATCTGGACGCTGTCGGCTCGCGCGGATGTCGCGCGTCCAAACAAGGACAAGCCTTACCCGGCCAACATGGTCGACTACAAGGGTATGAAAATCGGTG
>JABFRJ010000292.1 GCA_013141255.1 Hyphomicrobiaceae bacterium | reverse complement strand
TCATCCCGTGTGCAGCGCGGCATGCAATGACGCGCTGCTAACACGGGACCTTGTTAGCGGCGGAGGGGATGAGGCGCCCGGTGATAGGTTGTGAGAAGATCCCGCGTCTGCACAGCGGCACCACGCGCCGCAGTGCGCACGGGATGACAATTGTTTTTTTCACTGACATCCCGTGTGCAGCGCGGCATGCAATGACGCGCTGCTAACACGGGACCTTGTTAGCGGCGGTCGGGATGCAGCAACGCGCACAACGACCCCAACCACCACCACATCACCCAACCCGCGCCCAAATCATCTGCACCGGCCCCCACAGGCTCCACACCAACGCCGCAACCGCTGCAAACAGCGCCGGCCCCGTGATCACATGGCTGCGGTCATCGTAGATCGCCAGCAACCCCAACGGCGTCACATGATAGCGGATCGGCAATGTCGCCGGAAACGTCGTGTCCTCAAATTCGTACTCGTAAAACCCCACCGGCGCGCGCACGTCGCAACGCTCCCCGGTCGGCAGCATGATCGCCAACCTCGGCCACGCAATATTTTCCTCCGGCCGATCCGGAATCTCTTCGCTCAGCCAAGATAGAACGTCCGCTTCCGCCCGCCTGCCCGTCTCAAACAGCGCCCATCGCACGCCAAGCCAGACCAACGCCACCACCACCCACGCAGCAGGAATCGCTAATCCGAATCGCGACGCCAACATACTCGCGCCGCTGAGCGCCGCCGCCATCGCCCACGTAACCACCGGCCTCTGCGCCGCACGCTTTGTTGTGTGTGATGCGGCCATCAACGCCCCGTCAGCCTCTCTTCAACCGCAAGGCTTCGACCGCGACGGCATCCAATTCGATGACCGATTTCATCGATGTTTCAATGCGATCAATGATAGATTGGCGAGGGCCAGACCGCCAAGCGTCGCTGGCATAGAACGACGCTTGAGACTGCTCGAGGTGCGCCAAGCTATCAAACGCACGGATCAGATAATAACGATCTGCCTCGTGCGCCGAATTACCAAACCGCACAACATCGATGGCGACTGCATTTTGCAGCGGCACACTCGTCTCCCGCATAATGCGATCAAACTCAGCCCCAGTGCCGGGCTTCAACGTGTACAATAAAATCTCAACCGTGCGCATCGCGAGCCCTAACAACAAATCACGTTTGACGTCGCGCACGGAGACGTAGCTTCAAGTCCTCCGGACACATCGGCGGATCTTCTTTGTGCAACATGGCATGGCAATTCGGGCAAACGGGAATGAGGTCATTTCTTGGGTCAGTGTCGCGAACGCCCATAGGTAATGGCTTCTTGTGGTGAACATGAATGAACTCAGCACCTATGTCGGCACCATACTTGTCAGCGAAATTCATCTCGCAGACTTGGCACGCATATGCGGGTTTGTGATGCTCAATGCAGGTTAGTCGAGCCTTAGGATCGCGTTCGTGGACACTCAACCTTACTTCGTACTTGCGACCTTCAGGATAACGACGCGCCTCGGCGTCTGACTCATCTGTTATTTTATTGCTCTGGTTTAGGGCCACGAACTCTTTGCTCAGAATTGCGATTAACTTCTCACCATCATCAGCGTTCAGCTCTGCCCCGTTGGCTTGCACCCAAAGATTGGGCATGTTGGCGATGCGCGGATCACTTTTAGTCAATGCAGGTCTCGAAGACGTTGCGATCCACGCTACATCCACCAGTGTTGGATTTCCATTGGACTCAGTCCTCATATCAGGATAGCTGCCGCGCAATACTTTTCCGTAGCCGACAATCCCCTTTATCGCGCCTGTTCGCCGCAACACAACAATGTCGTCGGCTCTAATTTTTGTTGTGTTTCCACTCGTCCAGGTCCATCGATCGTTCATGTCATTACCGAATGGACCGGTTCCAGAGGTTCGATCTGCGTCTTCATTCCATTGCAGCACAAAATATTTTGAAGGTCGGCCTTCTGCTTCGCGTCGTACGTAAGCAACGAAAGCTGCATTGTTGGCGGCAGCATTTGGTGTGCCGCCGCGCGGTTCGTTGTCGCTGCGCCTAGTGCCAACCATCTTAATGAATTTCTGATGGGATAGGGTTAGTTCATCCGTTGCTGCAGCTACCTCACGCGGTTGCAACGTAACTTGAAATTGATCCGGGCCACCCGATGCATAACTTGTCGCCGGTCGAGAAACGCCAAAGCGATCAATTAATTCATCAGTTAGTGGACCCTCTAACAAAAGGCGGAGCCCGGCAGACTGCAGGACGAGGACTTCAGTAATTCCAACAGTAAGGCAGAAAGTTCTTCCTGGTTTGGGTTTAAGAGATAACACCCAAGCCTTCGGCGCAATTCCATCCACGTACTCAATCGACGCAACAAGTTGCCGTAAGACCGCGCGCCGCTCTTCTGGATCAGGCAGCGCCGTTTCTATCTCAAATTGCGGATCGAGGTTTTTCGCCATCTGACACTCTTGTCGTCGCGTCGCCCCTCATCCGCCCTTCGGGCACCTTCTCCCCGTAAGGACGGGGAGAAGGGTAGAGGTATATGGATTAAGCAATGTGATCTGTTCAAGTTTAGTGGTGGATTGTTGATGATTGCTGCTCCCCTCTACTCAATCCCCAACTTCTTCTTCAACAAATCATTGAGCGACTGCGGGTTCGCTTTCCCGCCAGACTGTTTCATCGCTTGCCCAACAAACCAACCGAGCATCGATGGCTTGAGTTTCACCTGCTCAACCTTGTCCGGGTTAGCCGCGATGATGGCGTCAACAGCCTTTTCAATCGCCCCCATGTCGGTCACTTGTTTCATGCCGCGCTTTTCGACGATCTGAGCCGGATCTCCACCCTCGGTCCACACGATCTCAAACAGGTCTTTCGCGATCTTGCCCGAAATGGTGCCATCGCCGATCAGCCCAACAATACCCGCCAACTGCTTGGCCGATACCGGCGACGAGGCAATGTCCTTGCCCTCTTTGTTCAGCCGCCCGAACAACTCGTTGATCACCCAATTCGCAGCCGTCTTGCCGTCTTTGCCCTTCGCGACATCTTCAAAGTACGTCGCGTTTTCCCGCTCAGCCACCAGCACCGACGCGTCATACGCCGACAGACCATAGTCCTTGATAAACCGCGCGCGCTTCTCGTCGGGCAACTCAGGCAGCGACGCCTTAATCTTCGCCACCTGCGCCGGATCAAGCTCCAACGGCAACAAATCCGGATCGGGGAAATAGCGATAGTCGTGCGCTTCTTCCTTCGAGCGCATCGAGCGCGTCTCGCCCTTGCTCGGATCGAATAGCCGCGTCTCCTGATCGATCTTGCCGCCGTCTTCGATGATGTCGATCTGCCGCCGCGCTTCCACATCCACCGCTTGTCCAATAAAGCGGATGGAGTTCACGTTCTTGATTTCGCAACGTGTGCCGAGGGCGGCGCCCGGCTTGCGCACCGACACGTTCACGTCCGCGCGCAGGTTGCCCTTGTCCATGTCCCCATCACACGTGCCGAGATAACGCAGAATGGTCCGCAGCTTGGTGACGTAAGCCTGCGCCTCTTTGGCCGAGCGCAAATCCGGCCGCGATACAATTTCCATCAGCGCCACGCCCGAGCGATTGAGATCGACGTAGCTATAATCGGGATGCTGATCGTGGATCGACTTGCCCGCATCCTGCTCCAAGTGTAGCCGCTCGATACCAATTGTCTTCGTCGTGCCGTCTATGTCTATTTCGATTTCGCCCTCGCCAACGATGGGCTGCTTGAACTGGCTGATCTGATAGCCCTGCGGCAAATCCGGATAGAAGTAATTTTTCCTGTCGAACACGCTCTTCATATGAATTTCAGCGTTGAGCCCGAGGCCGGTCTTGACCGCCTGATTAATGCATTCCGCGTTGATGACGGGTAACATGCCAGGCATCGCCGCATCCACCAGTGACACGTGCGAATTAGGCGACGCGCCGAATGCAGTCGACGAGCCCGAGAACAGCTTGGCTTCCGACGCCACCTGGGCATGAACTTCCATGCCGATGACAATTTCCCAGTCCCCCGTCATGCCTTTGACAAGGTTCGGATTTTTGGCGGCGCTAGCGGTCATGGTGTGGGGCTTTCTCAGGCATCAAATCGTGAGCGTTTGCCTATCGCGCGCCAGCCCCAGGGTCAAGCTGGCAGAGGGTCAAGCTGGCAGAGGGTCAAGCTGGCGGGCGCCTTTCCTACATCCCGTCGGGACCTCAACCAAAACACGCGAGGTCGCGTTGATTTTGGTGCCGCTGCCATTGCGAGTAAGGAGCACCATCACTACATCGGTCTCGTTGGAAGAGGCGGTGGCAGCTAAATCGAAGCAATTGTTTTACAGATCGCAATCCAAGACGAGTAAGTTCGCCGGGGGCTTGGAAACAGGGTAGCCTGATTTTGTGAGGGGGTAGCATTGGTTCGGGGCAAAATGCGCGCACGAGCTGCGCGCTGTTTACATTGTCAATCGCCGCCGATTTGGCGCCACGGCTATGTTCGGGTTCTGCAGCATGTCCTGACGTTTGTATCTTTACAACTTTTTGTTCTCTCAGCGTTCTTTCCAATGAATGCAGCCCTTTCGCAAGAATTGCCTCTGCGCGTCGACGTCCCGCCTAAAACGCTTACAGTAGACGGCATGCTCAAGCAGCTTGTCGCAGGATCGTTTATGCTTACGGACGATACCGGTAAAGTCTTGGAAAATCGACAATGGACGGCCGACGCGCCAGTGCCAATGACTGAGGCCGACATCGTCGCAGCCGTCCGTGCGACACCGCTCACAGCGGAGCAGGCAGATACCCTTTGGGATTTTTTTGCTAACGACGACAATGCAGCTTTGCGCACGCTATCGATAATTTCATCTCTCGTCGCGCAGAGCAGTCTACCGCGCGCGCGCGACGCGCTATGGAGCGAGCTGTCGTCAGTAATGAATGAAATTGGTGAGCGCGGTGCCAAGCGAGAGCGTTCTTTGCTTGGCTTCTTCGAGCAGCACCGAAACCATCTACGACCGCTCTATTCCGAAATTCGTGAAACCGAATCGTCTGGCGACGAGATGGTCAAACTGATGCTCGCAAGTCGTGTTTTTGGTGCCGATCTTGACGAGAGCCTCGAGTGGATGACTCAAACCAACCCAGCCCCACTCGCGCGCCGCATGGAGCTGGATCGGGGCCGCGGTAAGCCAGTCGCTTGGGAAGCAACCGCCTTCAAGGGCATGGTGAGATGGAAAGATGCTCGTCTTGTGCCCGCCGCTCCGAAGGCGCCGCAAACGCTGAGCGAACTCGATGCTGTCGGTGAGTCTTTCATCACAATTTTCAATTGTTTGCACGATATGGAGCCCAAGTATCGTGAAACGATCGTGCGTGGTATTGGACCGGTCGGTGTCTTCAATGCCGCAGTAGGCGGCGAAATCGAACTTTATCGTCTTGGGACGTCAAGCTATCGCGACCATTTGCATGCGATCATTATGCGTGGGATCAAGGAGGCTGGTTCTTTTGAGGCGTTTCTTGCCCGTGCCAGTCATGCTCGACTAGGCCCCGACGCGGCGCACGCTATGGGACGCCGCGGTATGATCTATCTACGGGTCGTTTCGTCATTCGGACTGCTCGACGATATTCTCGACAAGGTTCGCGATCGCGACCGCTTTGTGCAAGACGCCATTGCGTCACTCGGCGACATCAGTTCCTTCGAGGGCAATAGTTCTGTTGTCATGGATTTGCTGACGACGCGATCAGATACGCCCGCCACATTTGAGTTCAAGCGCACCATTCTCGATCGATTATACCAGTCTTACCGAGCGGACGCAGGCCAACCGTTGCGGCAGATCTATGGAAGTATGCTGTCGGTTTACCAAACAGTCACGGGAGATCGCCGCGACCGCGCCGTTGACAAGGAGTTCCCGCTCGACGAGGCACTGTTCCTTGTTCCATTTGGTAGACTTTTCAGTCGCGACGTTAGCGACCACCGATTGGTGCATCGAATGTTCATGCGGATGGATCAAGACACCGATGCTGTAACGACGTACAATGGTTTCCGTGCACTCATGTCATCGCGAGGCGCACGCGTTCAAAGTGGCCGTTACTTTGATATTTTTCGAATTTCGGCCAATGGGCGCACCGTCGAAATTTACGCCAATCATCCAAATGCACTCGGCATTCGCAAGGGCATCGCAGGTATTGCAGAGGCCTTGGTCGGTAAGCGGGTCGAAACAGTGATAGGACGAGGCCATTCGTCGATCATTGCGCCGTTGCAAGTCAACGCCAAGCAGGTTCTTGGCGACCGTACCAAACAGGTTGCGGCAGTGTTAGTCGGCACTTGCGGTGGAGATGCATCGGTCCGCGACCTAATATCAACATTCGGATACAGGCCGTTTTTTGCGACCCGTTCGACGGGACGCCATCTCATTAATAACGCTATTATTGACGTCTACATTGCTTCTTTGTTGTCGCTAGCGCCAAATAATCGACTTATATTGGAAGAAGTCTTGAGCAAGGCAACCGCTCCATTTATGCGCCGGGGTGGCGACTCGGAGCTTCGTGATGATGCGAGTTTTTATCGCTTGAGTATGACGACAGTTCTGTCGGCTTTTTTATTTCAAACCCAGATACGGCGGCACTTGGAGCCCGCCCCAACCGTCGCCCAGTAATGACGTTTGAGGCACTTACTCCGGTTCCCATGACGCGCATCTGCAATCATCCACGATGTCGGTCGCGACCAGGAAATCGTGCCTAATTCCCCCTCATCCGATTGGGCCAATGCCGACGGTCATTCTTCGCCATGCAGGCCTGCCATTGTGTGCTGCAGCGTTCGCACTTGGCTTTGAGAATATTCGTGCGCGTCCCGCCGAGACAGTCCGGAACCTCGTTGTGGCAGGCAAGGCAACCCTGCCCCCAGGCGTTGCATGCGCCTTTGGCGTTCTTCTTCGAGTTGCCTTTTTCGCAGAGCGTGCCGCCGTACTTGAAGCAGTAACTGGGCTTACCAATGCTGCACCGCGCGACCACTGCATCAGCCACGCGAGATTGTGCGACGAGATGCAGCTGTGGCATGGGCACCGAGGCTTGCGCCGAGACATTGTCGCCCCAAGCCAAAACTGCGATGAATCCAACGATCATCGCCTGGAACACTCTAAGCATAGGCCACGCCTCTCTGCTGCCTCACAAACCTATCCCCATAATCAAATCCTGCCCCCACTTGCCTTCGCTGACAACGAACCTCGCCGCAACAAGCGACAATAAGGCGGCATATCGCAAAGCACTCCGAACCTCCCATCTCATGACTAGAGAAACACACCGAACCTCCCGCCCCTCGATTGAGGCACACTCCGAAAC
>JABFRJ010000347.1 GCA_013141255.1 Hyphomicrobiaceae bacterium | reverse complement strand
CCAACCCGACGCCGACCCCGCACCCATCCGCCCACTCTGGCGCGACCGCATCATCGCCAAAGTATTGCAACGCAAATGGCGTCTATCGCGTGGTCTCACCATGGGCGCACAGATGTGCGTCATCAACGCCGACAACAAAATCCTCCTAATTCGCCACGGCTATCGGCGCGGCTGGCACTTCCCCGGCGGCGGCGTCGAATTCGGCGAAAGCATTTTAGAATCAGGTACCCGCGAACTCCTCGAAGAAGCCGGCGTAATTCCCCGCACCACGCCCGAGCTCTTCGGCATCTACACCAACTTCGCCCACTTCCCCGGCGACCACATCGCGCTCTTTGTCGTACGCGAATTCGATCAACCCACAAAACCCAAGCCGTCGTTCGAAATCCAGGAGCAAGGTTTCTTCAGCCGCGACGCGCTTCCCGCAGAGACCGTCGGCGGCGCCCGCCGTCGCCTCGCCGAAATTTTCGACAACAAGCCTCGCATCACAGCCTGGTAGGCTACACCTTACGTCCGCGCCGCCGCGTCAAAGCCAATGTCAGAAAATATCCACAAGCTGCAATCGAAGCCGCCAGTGGTACCGCACCAATCACCAACGGCCGCGCCACCGGACCAACCGCCGCATACACCGCCGCCGTCCGTTCTGCCGGCGGCAATCCAAACGCCGAATCAAGTTGCATCAACCGCTCCAAGTCGCCGGAAATCTGCCCACCATCAACTCCGAGTAACAGCGTACCCAGCCCGTAGCTCGCCCCCCACATGACAGGCAGCGTCACCGGATTAGCCCAGAATGTCGCCAGCACCGCCGCCGCAATCCGCCCGCGCACAAAAAACGCCAGCATCACAGCAACGATGATCTGCGCCCCAAGAATCGGCAAAGACGCTGCAAACAACCCAGCCGCCACCCCCCGCGCCAGCGCTTCCGGCGACGACGCCAACCGCATTAGCCGCAGCCACACATAACGAGCAGAACGGCGAAAGCCGCGCGTCGGCCACAGGCTCGCCAACAGCACATCAGTAAGTGGCCGTGGATCACGGCGCGCGAGCAGCATCAGGTCATCCGATCACAGTCAATCAAACCCGACCGCTACTCTGATTTGGCCCCACGGGCCAAGCCAACCCCACCACAGCCCCTCACGTTGCACCAACCCCTATGGCACAAATGGCTCAGCCACCGACCCTTCACCACTCACCAACAAAGGATAAAAAAATATGCCATCATCTGTCGAAATCGATGCTGCTCGCGCGTCATACCTCTGACAGGGCCATCGACCCTGCCACCCACAGGAGACGACAATCATGCAGTACATCCTCACAATCTACGCCAACGAAGCCGGTTTTGCAGGGATGCCCAAAGAGGCCGTCGAGCAAGCCATGGCGTCCTATGGCGCCTACAATGATGCACTCAATAAAGCCAAGGTGTTCGTCGCCGGCGAGCGCCTACGTCCCGCGTCCACAGCCAGCACAGTGCGCATGCTGGACGGCAAGAGCAAAGTCCAAGACGGCCCCTACGCCGAAACCAAGGAGCAACTCGGCGGCTTCTATATCATCGACGTCCCCGATTTAGATGCAGCGTTAAAATGGGCTGCAAAATGCCCCGGCGCTCATCATGGCATCGTCGAGGTGCGCGCCATCTGGTCGGCAGACGAGGGACGCGGCGATGTCAAGCGTGCCTACAGCTAAGGCCGCCATAGAGCGGGTCGCCCGGTCCAGTTACGGCAAGCTCGTAGCGTTCCTTGCGTCCCGCACCCGCGACTTGGCCGCCGCCGAAGACGCGTTGGCCGAGGCCTTCGAAGTCGCGCTCAAGCAGTGGCCCGAGACCGGCGCGCCAGCCAATCCCGAAGCCTGGCTCCTGACAGTGGCGCGTCGCAAACAGATCGATATCATGCGACGCGCCCAAACCAGCGTGCAAGCCCAGCCGCATTTGCAATTGTTGGCCGAAGGCCACGCCGCAACAGAAGCCGACCCCATGCCAATTCCAGATAAACGCCTCGCGCTCATGTTCGCCTGCGCCCATCCTGCTATTGATGCCACCGCCCGCACGCCCCTGATCCTTCAGACCGTTCTAGGTTTCGACGCCGCGACCATTGCCTCTGCGTTTCTGGTCTCCCCAAAAGCGATGAGCCAGCGCTTGGTCCGCGCCAAAACCAAGATCAAAGCGGCCGGCATCCCGTTCCAAATTCCCGAACCCGAGGCGCTCCCCGAACGATTGGACGCCGTCCTGGACGCGATCTACGCTAGTTACAGCGATGGCTGGTCGGACGCAGTCGGCAGTGAGTCCGCACAACACGAACATGCGAGCGAGGCCATCTGGCTTTGTCGACTGTTGATCGACCTGCTTCCCGGCGAACCCGAAGCCATGAGCCTGCTGGCACTGATGCTCTATTCAGACTCACGCCGAACCGCGCGACGAGACGACGCCAAACACTATGTTCCTCTATCAGCGCAGAACCCAAAAAATTGGGACACCACCATGATCACCCAAGCCGACGCGCTCGTGCGTGACGCGGGCCGCAAAAACGGTATCGGTCGATTTCAACTCCAAGCCGCCATTCAAGCCGTCCATGCCGCACGCCTAAAAACCGGTCGCACCGACTGGGCAGCTATCGAACAACTTTACGACGCGTTATTTGCCATCACCGGATCAGTCGTGGTCGTCATCAACCGCGCCATCGCCATGGCAGAAGTGCGCGGCCCCAGCGCAGGTTTGAACGCGCTGGACACCATCGCATCAGCAAATCAGGTTGCAGACTACCAACCCTATTGGGCCGCCAGAGCCAAGCTGTTGGTCAGCAGCGGCGATCCCGCAGCCGCCGATGAAGCCTATTCAATCGCCATCGGCCTCGCCACCGATCCCGCCGTCCGCGACTTCCTGCAAAAGCAAAGACAATTACTGCAACACTGAGCCATTGCGGCCAAAACAAACGCCAAACCGGGCCAAACAATCATATCGCAACCCAGCAAAGGCCTTCGCCATACGCTGACATACCAATCAAGTGAGCGCACGCTATTGAAGCAACCTCGACGCGATAGTTAGCGAAAACTGCGCGCCTAAGCTTTTTTTATAAAACCCAGGCGCTTCACCAAACACTTGGTCGCCAACCGCTGGCCGTTCACGGAAGTCACGCACGAGATAATATTTCGTCGTCGGCGCACCACTGCGCAACTGTTCAACCGTCGCTCCGCCAACAAACTTAGTTGCAGCAGATGCAAACGCGACTGTCACCGATTGCAATGCCCAACGACAAACACCAAGTCCGAACAGATCTCGATCAACCAGAGCATCCTCGTAAACTGTCGTGAAATAGGCTCCGTCAAGCAGCTCAAGAGCCAAATCCTTCCGCTCCTCAGGGGGCAAACGAAGCCCACCCGGCGCACGCATTTGATCAACCGGCACACATTCAGCATTGCTCACTGCATACTGCGCCCATGCCGATACCCGAGCGACCGGCGCAGGCAGTTCTAACAACCTAATATCAAGTCGATACCCCACCTTTGGCATCACAGTATTCGTCGCAACACCAGCACGATCGCCGGATGCATTCTGGGCCAGAGCGGGAACGCCACCACCAAGCACCAGCCCAATCACAGCAAACCACAGCACCTGAGCGCAAAGTTGCGCACGAAACAGCATCATCAGCGCTCAAAACTCCAAAAGACTCAAAATATGCCCCAGGTTATGCCCCCCGCTACCCAAACACCCGCTCAACCCCGCTCACCACATCTTTCGCTTTCAACCCCGCAACGATTTGGTTGAGATGCACCAGGTCGAACACTTCGACTTCTATGCTCATCTCGGTAAAATCCTGCGCCCGCCGCGTCATATGCAGATTGTCGATGTTGCCATCGGCTTCACCGATCACCTTCGCCACCTCCGCCAGCGTACCCGGCACATTCAACACCGTTACCACCAATCGCGCCGGGAACCGTTCAAGCCTTTTGGGATCAATATCCCAGCGCACATCAATCCAGCGTTCGTGCTCGAAGTGTTTCAACGCCTCCGAATCCATTTGGAAGATCCGGATGCCATCCCCGCCTCCCAGCACGCCGACGATGCGATCACCAGGCACCGCGCCGCCAGTTTCAAAATGCACCGGAATATCATTACGTAAACTCCGGATGGCAACAGCTTGCCCATCCCCATTCGATGAACCGTTCAACGTGCCACCCGATACCCCACCAACTGCCATGGCCTCCGACACGCTAGTCGCGCTACCCGCCATCACAGGTGCAGCGATAGGTGCAGACTTCGCCGCCTTCCCCTGCCCCGGCATACGGAATTTGAGACCGATGACTTTGGCTAGATTGAACCACCCTTCATCCGCCTGAACATTGACATCCGTTGCGGCAGCAGCCAGGCGCGCACGCTCGCCCGCAGTTTCAACTACCAAATCCGGGAACATCGCTTTGAGCACGTCCGTCAGCGGCAATTCTCCGCGTCCGATGATCGCAAAGGTCTCGTCGATCGTGCGCTGTCCAATCTTGCTAACAACGCGCCGCAACTTCTCATCAGAAAACTCGTACCCAGCCTTCGCCGCGCCCGACACCAGCAAGCGTCGGCCAAGCTCCGCATACTGCCGCCGTTGCTCATCCCGCAATGCCCGCCGAATTGACGCCCGCGCCCGCCCTGTTATCGCAATCTGCTCCCACGCCGCCGGTGGCACCTGCCCCTTCGCCGTCAGCACTTCTACTTCGTCACCATTCCGAAGTGCCGTCGTCAGCGGTAATTGCCGACCATTGACGATGGCCCCCACGCAACTGTTGCCGACGTCGGTGTGCACGCCATAGGCAAAATCAATCGGCGTCGCGCCCCGCGGCAATGCAATGATGCGCCCCTTCGGCGTGAAGCAAAACACCTGATCATGGAACAATTCGAGCTTGGTGTGCTCAAGAAATTCTTCCGAGTTATTCCCGTGCAGCAGCACCTCGACCATATGGCGAAGCCAGAGATACGGATTATCTTTCGCCGGTGCTCCGTCAGGCGCTCGACGCATCGTCGTCTGCGCGCGTTCAACTGACGCCACGCTAACATCCGCACCATTCGCCGCAACCACAACGCCGTTCTCATCCAGCTTGTCTTTATAGAGCGCATGCGCCGCAATGCCGACCTCCGCCACGCGATGCATGTCAAAAGTCCGGATCTGCATTTCAACGCGCTGGTTCTTCGGCCCCACAATGGTGGTGTGGATCGACTGATAGTTGTTCTGCTTGGGCGTCGAGACGTAATCCTTGAAGCGCCCCGGCACGGCTCGCCAATGCCCATGCGCCACGCCAATCGTGCGATAGCAAGTGTCAACCGTATCCACGAGCACGCGGAAGCCATAAATGTCCGACAACTGCTCAAGCGAGATTTGCTTGTTCTCCATCTTGCGCCAGATCGAATAGGGTTTCTTCTCTCGCCCCGTCACATCAGCTTTGATGCCCGCCTCACTTAATTGCCCTTTCAACAGCGTGCTAATATCTTGTACCAAGCCTTCGTTGCGCTCATGCAGTTCTTTCAGCTTCGCCGTCACCGTCGCGTGCGCGTCTGGATAGAGCCATTTAAACGACAGATCCTCGAGCTCCTCACGGAATCGCTGCATGCCCATGCGGCCCGCAAGCGGCGCGTAGATCTCGAGCGTCTCCTCAGAATTCCGTCGGCGACTTTCCGCCGAATTATGTTCGAGCGTCCGCATGTTGTGCAGCCGGTCCGCCAGCTTCACTAACAACACCCGCACATCAGATGAAATCGCGATCAACAGCTTGCGAAAACTTTCCGCTTGCTGCGCCTTCTTCGAAACCAGATCGAGCCGCCTGATCTTAGTCAGCCCTTCGACGAGTTGCCCGATCTCATGGCCAAACAACTGATCAATCTCAGCCCGCGTAACGCTCGTATCTTCAATTGTGTCGTGCAGCAACGCCGTCGCAATCGTTGCATCATCGAGCTTGAGCTCGGTCAAAATAGCAGCCACCTCAAGCGGATGCGAGAAGTAGGGATCCCCCGACGCGCGCTTCTGTTGCCCATGCGCTTTCATCGCGTAAACGTAGGCGCGATTAAGCAGCGCCTCGTCCGCGTCCGGGTTGTAGTTCAGCACGCGCTCCGTGAGCTCGTACTGCCGCATCATGGGCTAATCTCCACCGCTTGTGTCCCGCACCCCACCCGAGAGCAGAGCCTCACCACCAATGTAGCGGCGCTTTCTCCATAAATCATCACCGCCGGTGATGAACCAGCGGTGAAAATAGAAAACAAATTGTCACGGTCTAGAGAAAGCGCTCGCTTAACCGCGACCACCCGGACCACTGCCCCCGCCGGCAGACGATGGTTCGGTCGGAGTCATGCTTTCCATGCCGCGCAACAATTGTTCTTCGGTCATGAAATCGACAGCGCCATCGGCTGATTGCTCGTCGCGGCCCAACATCGGACGGCGATCCTGCTGAACAATCGGAGCCGCTGCGGCTTCTGGCTCATCGACTTCGACATTTTTCTGGATCGAGTGGATCAAGTCCTCCCGAATATCATCCGACGGGACTGTCCGTTCAGCGATTTCTCGCAGCGCTACAACTGGATTCTTATCATTATCTGGCTCAACCGTCATCGCCGACCCAGATGCTAAAGCGCGCGCGCGATGCGACGCCAACAGCACCAACTCGAACCGGTTCGGAACCTTATCGACGCAATCTTCGACCGTGACGCGTGCCATCAGCTATCCTCTCAAGTCGCCCAATGTCTGGGCAAAATACATGTCAGCACAAGCCGTATTCGCCTCTTGTGGCGCATTCGGTTGCCCGATCTCCAACCAGCGCCAAGTCCGGAGTCGCCCAGGATATTCCCCGCGTATTCTCCGCCCGTAGCCGAATGCCTGCAATAGAACAAACCCATCCAGGCCGGAACAACAATCCCAGCCAGACCTGCAACTTTTGCCATGCAAACCACTTAAAGGCAAGCCAGTGCCGCCAAAAACCGGGTCGAAAAACACGTCGGAAACACATGAGCACATTTCAAAACAGCGGCAGCGGCGGTCCAAAAACAGTCACGCCTCGCGCCTGTGCGCCTAGTCGGGCCAGCATTTGACGCCCCGTCACCCCAGTTACCGGATGCACCCAATGCGGACAAACCTCCAACAACGGTACTAAAACGAAGCCCCTTTTTGCGATCTCGGGATGCGGGATGATCAAATCTCCGCGACGCCGTTTTGGTTTATCCACACCTTTCGGCATCCCCCAACCCAGCCGCTGCCCCCTAAAATACAGGACATCCAGGTCGAGCGGACGCGGCCCGTTTCGCCGACCGAGCCGACGCCCGGCCGCGCGTTCAATA
>JABFRJ010000430.1 GCA_013141255.1 Hyphomicrobiaceae bacterium | reverse complement strand
CAATCAGGCGGCCATACCATTTTGCGAAAACAAGTCACGGAACACGGGAAAAATTTCCCCCGGCGATGTGACGCGGCGCATAGCGAAATTATCCGCTCGATCGCCGATCTCAGTGTAGCCAGACCAAACCTGCGTTTCGAGCGTGTCGGAAAAGCGCTCGCCATGAGCCGTCTCGATGTAGGCGAAGTATTGCGATACAGGCAAAATTTCGCGCTCAAGAATTTCGAGGCAGCGCGGCATGTCGTCGTGGTAGTTGTCGCCATCAGACGCTTGCGCGGCGTAAATATTCCAATCAGCCGGGGAATACCGCGCCTTTACAACTTTCATCATTTCTTCGAGAGCCGACGAAATCACCGTGCCGCCGGTTTCGGTGCCTTTGAAAAACGTCTCTTCGTCGACCACTGCCGCAGTCGAGGTGTGACGAATAAAGACGATGTGCACTTCTTTGTAGTGCCGCGTCAGGAACACGTGTAGCAGCATGAAAAAGCGCTTGGCGAGATCTTTGAGGCTCTCTGTCATCGACGCGGACGCATCCATCAGGCAGAACATGACCGCTTGCGTCGTTGGTTTCGGCACACGTTCAAAGCGATTGTAACGCAGGTCAATCGGGTCAATGTACGCAATGGTTTTGCGCAGCCGTTCTTTGTGGATCAGTTCCTTTTGCAACAGCGCTATCTTATCCGCATCGCGCGGCGTCTCTGCTTCAGCGACGGCGAGCATTTCTTTTAGCTTTGCGATCTCTGCTTCAGACGGGCGCCGCAGCGCGATTCGTCGTCCCAAGCTGTTGCGCATGGTGCGCACGTGGTTGAGGCGCGACGGCGAACCGTCAGCACTAAAACCCGCGCGTGCTGGTTTGGGCGCTTTCAAATCCTTGAGCTTGATTTTGACCAGATTGGGCAGCTTGAGGTCGTCGAAAAAGAGATCAAGGAATTCCTCGCGGCTAAGCGAGAAGCTGAACTCGTCTTGGCCCTCACCATCTGGACTACCCTCACGTCCACGACCGCCCCCGCCACCGCCCGGCGGTTTAGCAATGCGGTCGCCAGCGCTGTATTCTTCGTTGCCGGGCAACACCATGTCGCGTTGTCCGATGCCGCGCCCATGACTGAACGACGGCTCACGCAGGTTCTTCGATTTGATGGTGACGCGCTCGCCGACGTCGGCTTGCGACACTTTACGATTCTTGATGGCGTCTTTGACAGCTTCACGAATTTCCGCGCGCGCACGCCTCAAAAAGCGTTGACGATTGCCAAGGCTCTTTGATTTCGGATTGAGGCGTCGATCAACGATTTGCATGAAAGGTCTCGTGAGTGGCGAGTGGTCAGTCGTGAGTGGCCTGGGCGGGCTCTATGCACCACTCGCCACTGGCCACCCACGATCTCACGCAACTAGCTGGACTTCTTCACCCGCATATACCACTCAACCAGGCGACGCACTTGACGCGGCGTGTAGCCGCGAGCGGCCATGCGATCCACGAACTCCGCGTGCTTCTTCTCGGTTTCGCTGTCACCCTTTTTACCGAACGAAATGACCGGCAATAGATCTTCCACTTGGCTGAACATGCGCCGTTCAATGACATCACGGATCTTCTCGTAACTCGTCCAGCTCGGGTTCTTGCCGCCGTTCTTCGCACGAGCCCGAAGCGCAAACTTGACGACCTCGAAACGGAAGTCCTTTGGATTGGCGATCCCGGCAGGCTTCTCGATTTTACTCAGTTCCTGCTCAAGCATCGGACGGCTCATGATCTGTCCGGTGTCGGGATCCTTGAAGTCATGATCCTCGATCCAGGCATCAGCATAAGCGACATAACGGTCGAACAGATTTTGCCCAAAGTCGGAATAGCTTTCGAGATACGCCTTCTGGATTTCGTTGCCAATGAACTCGGCATAACGCGGTGCTAATTCCTCTTTCAGATACTCAATGTAGCGCGACTCCTGCTCTTCCGACATCTGCTCGCGACGCACCGCTTGCTCAATGACGAACATGAGATGGATCGGATCAGCCGCAACCTCGGTCGTGTCGAAGTTAAACGTCTCCGACAAGATCTTGTAGGCAAAGCGCGTTGAAGCGCCGTCCATACCCTCGGTGACGCCAGCAGCATCGCGATACTCTTGCATCGTTTTGGCGTTGGGGTCGGTGTCCTTGAGGCTTTCCCCATCATACACGCGCATCTTCGAAAAGATCTGCGAGTTTTCATGCTCACGCAGACGCGTCAACACCGAGAACCGCGCCAGCATTTCAAGCGTGCCAGGAGCGCAAGGCGAGTTCTTCAGATCGGACGACTGCAACAGCTTCTCGTAGATCTTCTTTTCTTCCTGCACGCGCAAGCAATAGGGCACCGTGATCACGCAGATGCGGTCAAGGAACGCTTCGTTGTTCTTGTTCGAGCGAAACGATTGCCATTCGCTTTCGTTCGAGTGGGCGAGAATGATGCCTTGATAGGGCATCGAACCGACGTTTTCGGTGCCGACATACGAGCGATCCTGCGTTGCGGTTAGCAACGGATGCAGCATTTTTAGCGGCGCTTTGAACATTTCGACAAATTCAAGCACACCCTGAGTCGTGCGGTTGAGGCCGCCCGAATACGAGTAAGCGTCGGCGTCGTTTTGCCCGTAGTGCTCAAGTTTCCGAATGTCAACCTTGCCGACAAGCGCCGAGATATCCTGGTTGTTTTCGTCACCGGGCTCGGTCTTAGCCACGCAGATCTGCCGGAGCTTCGATGGCATCATCTGCACCACCGAGAACTTCGAAATATCTCCGCCAAATTCGTCAAGGCGTTTGACAGCCCAAGGGCTCATCAACCCGCTCAGCATACGCCGAGGAATCTTGTAGCTCTCTTCGAGTGTTGCCCCCATGGCGACTGGATCGAAAAGTCCCAGCGGGCTCTCAAATACCGGGCTCACTTCGTCTGCAGTAGCAAGCACATAAATCGGACGTTGCTCCATCAGCTCTTTGAGCCGTTCAGCGAGCGAGGATTTGCCACCGCCGACTGGACCGAGCAGATAGAGGATTTGCTTGCGCTCTTCGAGCCCTTGCGCCGCATGACGGAAGTACCCGACGATCCGCTCAATCGTCTCTTCCAAGCCGTAGAAATCACGGAAGGCCGGATATACTTTGAGCGTGCGGTTCATGTAGATGCGACTGAGACGCGCATCCCGTGCCGTGTCGACGAGTTCTGGCTCGCCAATCGCTGCAATCATCCGCTCCGCCGCGCCCGCGTAATATGCGGGATCGTTGCGGCACCCCTCAAGAAAGTCTTTGAGAGTCATCCGGTGTTGCTTCGAACTCTCGTACGACTTTGCGTAGAGGTCAAAAATGTTGTCCTGCTTCGTCGGCATTGTTCTCACCGCCTCTTCAGTCACCACCCGAACCCAAGTATACACCAGAAAAATACGGCGGGGATAAGTTGGCGCGATGATTAGGACACGGCGTTACCGTGAAGCCTCGTTCAATAAATTTGATCAATCATTTTGCGAAGTTTTTGCAGCTACCGCGCCAGCAGAAGCCGTCGATTTTCGAGCAAACACCGGAGTTTCAAAAGAACCTGGTCTGCGTGCGAGGACCAACCGTATAGGGCATGTCCGTCAGTCGATAAAATGCAACGCCAACCGCTTAACCTAAGTTACAGGAACTTATCCCCGCAAAGACAACTGTAACAGCGAATCGCTGATTCCAAAACATCTCAAATGGGGCAATTGCACAGACTGCCGCACCAGATGCCAAAAATGTGTGCGGAAGTGGCTGTCAAGCCGTTAGCGCGCCGCGCACGGGAATGCCTGCCGCCGCCATGTGTGCCTTTGCTTGACCGATAGTGAACGTGCCGAAGTGGAAGATTGAGGCGGCGAGGACCGCACTCGCGTGCCCAACCTTAACCCCGTCCACGAGGTGATCGAGGGTGCCAACCCCACCTGACGCAATCACAGGAACCGGCACCGCGTCGGAAATCGCACGCGTCAGCGCCAGATCAAAACCTTGTTTAGTTCCGTCCCGGTCCATTGACGTGAGCAGGATTTCTCCTGCCCCGTACCCAACCACTTCTCGCGCAAAATTGATCGCTTCCAGCCCGGTTGCTTTGCGCCCACCGTGAGTGAAAATCTCCCACCTGTCCGGCTCGTCCGGCCCCGACACGCGTTTGGCGTCAATCGCCACCACAATGCACTGCGCCCCGAACTTTTCAGCCGCTTCACCAACAAAGGCCCGCCGACTGACCGCAGCGGAGTTGATCGAAACCTTGTCGGCACCCGCGTTCAGTAGCTTCCGAATGTCCTGAACGGTACGTACCCCGCCGCCGACCGTAAGTGGCATGAAACAGCGCGAGGCTGTCCGCTCGACGATGTCGAAGATGGTGTCGCGGTTCTCGTGGGTGGCCGTTATGTCGAGAAAACAGAGTTCATCAGCTCCGGCCGCATCATAAGCCGCTGCAGCCTCCACCGGATCACCCGCGTCAACGAGGTCAACGAAGTTGATACCCTTGACCACCCGCCCATCCTTCACGTCGAGGCACGGAATAATGCGGGTCTTGAGCATGGGGCGGGTCTCGGGGGCAGAGTCGATTTTGCGCAAACAAATCCGCGCGTAGGGCTGGTGTGTCAGCTCACGCGCAAACAAAATGTGGTGCGGGCGGCGGGACTTGAACCCGCACGACGTTGCCATCGAGGGATTTTAAGTCCCTTGCGTCTACCTTTTCGCCACGCCCGCGCCGCACCTGAAATCGGCGATACACGGCCAGATGTCAACCGTTCAGACGCCGCCCCTACCAGCATTGGGCCCAGCTTTCATCGCTTCCGCCGCCATCAGCACCCTTTCCGGCGTCGCAGGCGCGTCCAACGGCACGTGCTGACCCGGCGCTAATGAGGACAGCGCGTCCAAAATGGCCGAATAAACCGAAATCGCCAACATCAGCGGCGGCTCGCCGATTCCCTTCGACCGGTAGATGGTCGGCCTCTGATTGACGCCCGCCCTCAGGTGCACCCGGAAATCGGCCGGCACGTCGGACGCAACCGGAATTTTGTAGGTCGACGGGGCATGTGTCGCGAGCCGCCCTTTGCCATCCCAAACAAGCTCTTCGGTCGTCAGCCATCCCATACCCTGCACGAACGCGCCTTCGACTTGGCCCAAGTCTATGGCCGGATTGAGCGACCGCCCCGCGTCCTGCAGCAGGTCGACCCGACGCACCCGCGTTTCCCCCGTCAGCGTATCGATTTCGACCTCCGAGCACGCCGCCCCGTAGGCGAAATAGTAAAACGGCCGCCCCGTCCGCGCCTCCCGATCCCAGTCGAGCTCTGGCGTGCGATAAAAGCCAGTGGCCGACAGCTGCACCCGTTGGCGTCGAGAGAGCAACGCCAACTCTCCAAATGTCATCGCAAAATTGCCCGACGCAACGCGCCCCTCGGCGAATGACACCGTCTCTGCCGCGACACCCCACGCCTCAGCTGCAACCACCGTCATGCGCTCCTTGATCGCTCGCGCCGCCAACATCGCTGCCATGCCATTGAGATCAGATCCTGCCGATGCCGCCGTCGGCGCTGCATTGGGCACAATCGCTGTCGAGGTCGCACTCGGTCGCACCTGATCAAGTGCCACGCCGAATTCCTCCGCCACCACCTGCGCAACTTTAACGAACAATCCCTGGCCCATCTCCGTGCCGCCGTGATTGAGCAGGATCGAACCGTCTTGGTAGACATTCACTAAAGCGCCTGCTTGATTGAGATGCGGCAGGGTAAACGAAATGCCGAACTGCACCGGCGTCATCGCGATGCCGCGCTTCAAGAAGGCGTGATCGCGATTGAAGGCCACAACCGCTTTACGCCGCGCCCGATAATCAGCACTCAGCTCCAACGCTTCAAGCATGTCCGCGATGATCGCGCAGTCTTCAACGCGCATCCCATAAGGCATTGTATCGCGCCCCGGCCCGCCGAGCAGGTTAACCCGTCGCACATCGAGCGGATCGCGGCCCGTGGCGTGTGCGATAGCATCCATCACGCGCTCAATGCTGAGCATTCCTTGCGGTCCACCAAAACCACGGAACGCCGTCGCCGAAACTGTATTGGTTTTGAGACGCCGCGCCATGATCTTCGCTACCGGCAGATAATAGCAATTTGCCGCATGAAACATGGCTCGATCGACCACCCCCGGCGACAAATCCAGCGAACAGCCGCAGCGCGCGTCAAGCGTTACGTCATAGGCTGAGATGACGCCCCGATCATCGAACCCCGCAGACCATGTCGCGCGGAAATCATGGCGCTTGCCCGTGAGTGCAAAATCATCATCACGATCAAGTCGCAGCTTGCACGGTCGTTGCGTGATTTGCGCCGCAAGCGCTGCAATTGCCGCCCATTGGCAAGCCTGACTTTCCTTGCCACCAAACGCCCCTCCCAGCCGCCGCGTCTCACACATCACAGCCGAGTCGGGCCACCCGAGCACGCGCGCCACAATGTGCTGCACCTCGGTTGGGTCCTGCGTCGACGCATAGATCTGCATCGTGTCGCTTTCGCCTGGCACAGCCAATGCAACTTGGCCTTCAAGATAGAAATGCTCTTGCCCGCCAATCTCCATTTTGCCTGTAAGCTTGTACTGAGACGACGCCATGGCAGTAGCCACATCACCGCGCCCAAAGGCATAGTCCGGTTGCACGCGTATGCCAGCCTTCAAGGCGTCATCTATACTCAGCACAGGCGTTTGTGTCTCGATGTCCAGAACCGCCAATTTTGCCGCCCGCCGCGCCGCATCGCGCGTCTCCGCCACCACAGCAAACAATGGTTGTCCGTGAAAGAGTATCGAGCCAGTCGCAAACACCGGTTCATCCTGCGCATGAGGAGCAATATCATTGCGCCCCGCAATATCTGCGATAGTGACGACTGCGACGACACCAGGAGCAGACCGCACGGCATCGAGCGCCATGGATCGGATGCCACCGCACGCCATCGGCGCTAGACCACAAACAACGTGCAGCGTGCCCGCCGGTTCGCGCATGTCATCAATGTAGGTGGCAGCACCCGTCACATGCAGTCGCGCGCTATCATGCGTATGCGGCTTGGCAACGACGACAGTCTCAGGAACAGTGTCGTGCTCAGACATGCGCGTCACCATATGCGATCCGCGTATCGGACGTGACACCAGCTGCTAGCTCCATCAGCACTTTACGCACTAAGTTTTGTGCCACGGTCAGACGATAGGTTGCACTCGCTCGGTGATCGCTCAGCGGAGTGAAATCAGAAGCAATCGCCGTCACAGCCGCATCCCACGTTTGTGATTGATCAAGGTCCACTTGACTCAACGCCGCTTCCGTCACACGCGCCCGCGCCGGGGTACCCGCCATGCCACCGAACGCCACTCGCGC
>JABFRJ010000243.1 GCA_013141255.1 Hyphomicrobiaceae bacterium | reverse complement strand
TGGCCGAAGCTTTTGGTGTGCCCGTCGTCCTCGAAGCCCCCGAACGGGCGGGATCATTGCGCAAGGCCGCCCGCGATGCCGGCGTAGATGTTCTGGTCTATGAAGGCGGCGAAGGTCTGCGCTTCGACGAGTTTGCCATCAAAGCCGGCGTCGATGGCGTCGCCAACGTTATGCTCAAGACCGGCATGTTGGAGCTCCCTGACGGCGTCGATCTGACGACGTCGCGTCCTGATGGCCAAGGCGCACCTTTATTGGCGCACGCATCGAAGTGGGTTCGCGCGCCCGACGGCGGCATCTTCCGAACCACCAAAACCATCGGCAACGCCGTCAGCGTCGGCGAAATCATCGGCTTCGTCGCCAACCCCTACGAAGACAGCCAAACCGAAATTCGCGCCTCGACGCGTGGCATCATCATTGGCCGCAACACGCTGCCCATCGTCAATATGGGTGACGCGCTATTTCACATCGCTTGGTCCGATGAATACGCGCGCAACAAACGCGGACCAGAACGTGTCCAAGATCAAGCCGCCCGCGACGCCGCCTCCGACCCACTCATGGATGAAGACGAAATTATATAACTGTCATCCCGTGCGCGGTGCAGCATGGAATGCTGCCCCGCAGACACGGGACCTTGTCAGCAGCGGTGGGGATGCGGCAGGGGGCGATATGCTGTGAGAAGATCCCGCGTCTGCAAAGCAGGACTACGTCCTGCAGTGCGCACGACACGCTGCATCAACGCAGCGGCTCCGGTGAATTTGGCAGAGCGACACGTCGCGGGCGACTCCAGGTTTTTTTCTGCCCAACCCGTCCGCGCGCCATAGTCCGATGCAGCAGCAATACCGGCCACAAACCAACCGCGACAATCGCCAGCGCCCCAAGCGCTGCGCTTTCAAATTGTTCAAGCGCCGCCGCGCTATAAATTGTTGTCGCCAACGTGTCGAAATTAAACGGCCTGAGCAAAAGAGTGGCGGGTAGCTCTTTCAAACAATCAACAAATACCAGCAGCGCCGCCGCCCCAAGCGTCGGTTTGAGCAACGGCAAATGTACCTTCGTCAGCGCCGACGTCGCCGTCTCGCCAAGCGTCCGCGCCGCCGCATCAAGATTAGGTGACAGCCGACCGAGCCCGGCTTCAATCGTGCCAATCGCCGCCGCCAAGTACCGGATCACGTAGGCTAGAACAACAATCCCGATTCCACCTGACAACAACAGGCCGCTTGAAATCCCAAACGTCCGCCGCAAAACGCCATCAACCGCGTTGTCGAACCCCGCAATCGGCAACAACAAACCAACGGCAAGCACTGTGCCGGGAAGCGCATACCCCACCCGAATCAGCGTATTCGCCGCCTCGATAAAGTGCGACCGATGCGTACGCCGCGCGTAGGCGAGCACGATGCCAACGACAAGCGTCACCACCGCCGCCACGCCCGCGAGTAGCAGGCTATGCCACCCCGCTCGCCAGAACGCACTGGTCCAAAGTGGCTCATAATTTTTGAAAGCATGTCCGAGCAGAACAAGCGTCGGCAAAACAAATCCGAGCACGACCGGGGCGAGACAAAACGCAGTCGCTGCCCATCGTATCCAACCAGTAAGCCGCTCAGCAGGCAACGGTCGCACACGCCCTGTCGTCTCATGAAACGATTGCTGCCGCCGGCCGAACCGCTCCGCCGCCACCAGTGCCAGCACCAACACCAGCGCCATAATCGCCATCTGCGCAGCACCACCCACCGCGCCTCGCTGCAGCCAGGCCGCGTAAACCGCGACCGTTAGCGTTTCGACACCCAAATACTGCATCGCGCCAAAGTCATTCAGCGTCTCCATCAGCGCCAGCGCCGTGCCAGCCGCGAGTGCCGGTCGTGACAGCGGCAACGCCACTGACCAGAACGCGCCAAGTTGCGTGCGGCCAAGTGTACGCGCCACTTCAAGCGCACACACCGATTGCTGCAAAAACGACGCCCGCGCCGCCAGATAGACGTACGGATAGAGCACCATCGATAGAATAAAAATCGCGCCCCCGAGCGAGCGCACATCCGGAAACCAATAGTCACGCGCCGATGCAAACCCAAAGAGCGCCCGTACGCCACGTTGCACCGGACCACCATAGTCGAGCATCTCAACATAGGTATACGCGGCGATGTAGGTCGGGATCGCGAGCGGCAACACCAGCAGTCGGTCAATCACACCCCGCAATGGAAACCGGTGCATCGTCACCAGCCACGCTGTCGCAGTACCCATCACCAACGACATCACGCCAACGCCTGCCAGCACCAGCATTGTCTGCCACGTCGCACGCGGCAAAACTGTCCGCGCGATGTGACCAAATCCAGATCCCGTACCAAACAGCGCCAGCATCACCAGCGTAACCAACGGCAACAGCATCAGCGCAATGATGACACCAACCCCGACGCGCCACAGCCATGACGCTCCCTGCGCGCGCGGCGCTGCAAGCGAGAGCGTTGGTCTAAACAGCGTTGGGGGTGAGGTCGGCATAATATTGGATGTTGATGAGGTCCAGACTAGAGAGTAGCCCATGCACGCCTGAGAACGACGAGCCCGTCAAGAGCGGCGTCGCTATGTCGTTACAGGCCGTTATGTCGTTACAGATTGACCCGTGACAAGCCAATGCGCTTTCGCCAAGCCTTCTGCGTGATCCAGAGCCACATGGATGGTGCTATCGCGCAGCAAGCCGCTCCGCTGCAGCGCCGCTTTGGGCTGGCTCTGCAACCCGGCAATGACAATGGCCTGCCCTCGCTTGCGGCAATCACTCACCAAGTCGTCGAGCATGCTGATCGCGGTTGCATCCACCAGCGGCACACCGGCAAAATCGAGCACCAGCACTTTGGCCCCACGGCTATTTTCGCGCAGTGCATCCGAGACCCGCATCGATTGCCCAAAGAATAGAGGCCCCCGGAACGTCAGCGTTTTAACGCCGCTCTCATCCACCAAACCATTGTCCGGTTCGAGCGCCGTCACCGCGTCTCCCGCCGTCTCGCTCATGCGGTGCATGAAAAACAGCGACGCCAGCACAACCCCTACCGAAATACCGACGTTGAGATCGATGAAGATTGTCAGCAACATCGTTGCCAACAGCACGATGGCGTCGTCACGTGGCGCAGTCTTGAGAAAGTGCCAAACGTCGTGCGGTTCGATTAAGCGCCAAGCCACTGTTAACAGCACCGCCGCCAGGCAAGGCAAGGCCAGATAAGACACCAGCGGCGCCAGCAACATCACAAACAGCAGCACAAACAGCGCATGAAAGATCCCGGACACAGGCGTTTGCCCGCCTGCCGCAATATTGGTGCCCGTGCGCGCAATAACGCCTGTCGCTGGTAATCCGCCAAACAATGCCGTCGCCATGTTGGCGATACCTTGCCCCAGGATTTCCGTATTGGGTCGATGTCGCGTTCCCGCAATCGCATCGGCAGTGACTGCCGACAATAGCGACTCAACCCCAATCAACAACGCCAGCATCAGCGCCGTCGGCAGCAAATCAATCATGCCATCAAGCCCGATCCAAGGCAGCGTTGGCGCAGGCAGAGTGCGCGGCATTTGCCCAAAACGGCTACCGACCGTTTCGACATTGAGCCCGAACAGCCAAACCGCCGCCGAACTCAGCACCACAACACCGAGCAACCCCGGCAATTTTGGAAACGCCCGACGAAACCACACGATCATCGCAACGCTTGCAAGCCCAACGGCCAGCGCCGATAAATTCCACGTAGCCCGGATCGACCATAAGTCCCGAAGCTTGTGTACGAACTCAGTCGCCAAGTTGCCGTTGAGGCCAAAAAAATCCTTGAGCTGGCTGACAAAGATGATGACGCCAAGCCCGCATGTAAAACCGAGAATGACGGGTCCCGGCACGTATTTGATGTAGGTGCCGAGATTGAGGAGCGCGGCGACAACAAGAAATGCACCTGCCATAAACGTCGCCGCCACGAGACCCTCGACGCCGTATTTCGCGACCACGCCTGCAACAATGACAATGAACGCCGCAGCCGGTCCACCGACTTGTAAGCGACATCCACCGAACGCAGAAATGAAAAATCCGCCAACAATTGCCGTTATCAAACCTTTAGCTGGATCGACTCCCGATCCAATGGCAATGGCCAGTGACAACGGCACTGCCAAGATTGCGACCGTCAAACCCGCCATCATGTCTTTGAGAAATATCTCGCGCGAATACCCCTCGCGCACCGCGACCACGACTTTCGGCGTGTACCGCGCCAGATACGCCCACCAGTCGAACGTCGGTGGTGTAACGGTCTCGGTCGGTCGCGGAGCGGCCGTTTTGGTATCCGTCATGACGATCAGGCCTTATCTTGCGAGGGCCTAACGAAATGCCGTCGGCGTGCCCCCAGATAAATTAACAATGCAGCCACTTGTAGCGCAAGAAAAACACCAAACGCGAATGTATACGCATCCACTGGATACCCGCCGCTCGCGGTCCTTGGATACAGGTCAAGCAATCGGCCAATCGCATATTGAATGAGAAACGCCGTCATAAACAGCAGCAGATTGACAGCCGTGTTGGACCGTCCTGCCAGATGCGCGCCAAAGTGCGTCGACAGCCAAGGATAAGCCAGAATAGCCACCTGTCCACTGAGACCAAACATCAACCACGCCGGCAATCGCAACGGCACGATGTCGAGCACGATGACCAACTGCGACAGCATAAACGCGGCCAAAAACCCAAGCATGACATCGAGAATATTGACGCCGCGCCGTTGCAGCCAATCAGCAATACCGCCACTGGTCAAAATGCCGACAAAGAACGCACCAGCCATCAAGAACAGCACGTTTGCCACCTGCTGCCGATCATAACCCGCAACATCGCGCAGCCACGGCGCAGCCCACAAGGTCTGGATCGCGATATGCGTACCCGCCGTCGCACAAAGTAAGGGTGTGATCAGCCAGAACGCGCGATCTCGGTAAATGCCTCCAACCGCTTTCAACGACGCGCCGAGCGTATCCTGCGCAATCGCTGCGCGGCGTTCGGGCACGACAATAAGAATGATCGTCGCCACCACCGCCGTTGCGGCTCCAAGCACCAGAAACGCCGAACGCCACCCATAATGCCGCACGGCCCATTCCATCGGCGCCGTCGACACCAAAAGGCCAATCGCCCCCATCGACATCACGAACGAGTTTGCCAGTGCGCGCCGTTCTGCCGGCACCCACAGCACCACAGCTTTAAAGCCCGCCATCAATCCACCAGCAACGCCGGTGCCGATAAGTCCACGCGCCAGCGACAATGTCAGAGTGCTGTGCGCCACGCTGAATAGGCCCGCGCCCAATGCCGCCAACATCAGCAAGCCAAACTGCACGCGTCGCGGACCGTAACGATCAAGCAGAATGCCAAGCGGAAATTGACACAACGAAAACGCCAGCAGATATGCAGCCGTCAGCAATCCAAGATCAGACGCGTTGAGTTGTAATTCCGAAACCAGATCCGGCGCGACTACGGCATTGACCGCACGAAATAAGTACGAAAAAAAATATCCGAGCCCAAACGGCGCCAGAGCCATAAGCGCGATCCGCGCTGGGCTATAGTTCGGCTCAATTGCGCGATCTTGCATTGTTTCTCCGCCACTTCGCGCCGAACACTGCCGCCGCTTATCTGTATCACTTAGCCCGCAGTCATCTAACCTCTCGCTGCCCACGTCAATGCAGCGCCCTGTAAGTCTGCTATGGGCTTATCACAAGACAGATAATTTGCAGCCAGATCCGCCTATTCGTGCAAATGCCCGCCGTCGTACATGCATGCAATGCGCCCAAGTCCAGCCCGCAGACGGTCCGAGGCCAAAAGCAACTTGAGATCCTCAGCACGGGTCAAGTCCGCACGCGGCCACTCTGCCGTACCGACAAGTTGAACAATCGCAGCGGCTGTTTCAGCTTTCGGCTGCCGCGCGCCAAGTCCCGTCTGCAGGAAGCGCTCAAGCATCTCCGGCGACAGCGTCGGCAGAGACGCAAATAATCCCGCAATCAAGGTTTCAGCCAACACCCGATCCGGATGATCGGCACGCTCCGCTGCCCGCCCGCAATCCCACAAATGCGTGACCTTGTCCCACGCCGCCGGTTCTTTCGGAAATCGCTCTTTCAGCGCCGCCGCTTCTTCGGCCACATAGAAGCGATTGAGATTGTCGAAAAACACGAACTGATAACCCGCGCCAAGAATAATTGGCTCCCAGATTTTCCACTCATCCCCCGACGTATTTGGATTGACCGCCTCCACTAAGATCACGCGCGGTCGGTGGCGCTTGAAGTCAATGCCCGCGAGCACATCCGCTTCCGCGCCTTCAACGTCAATCTTCAGAAAATCAATCGCACCCAGTTTCGCCTCGTCAATCAGGTGCGACAGCGGTCGCACACGATGTTTGACGGTACGATAAGACGCGCCGTACTTCGCCGCGCTGTCTGCGTTCGCCTGCACCGCACTCGACAGGCCATGCATCCCGTCAACGACATGAAACGCAATCTCACCATCAGTACGCCCGGCCAAATGGGCCACCACCGTATCGCGCGGGCGAATACCGGCATAGGCCGCAGCCAACGTCTCCTGCGGTTCAACAATCAATCCGCGCCAACCTTTGAGGTAAGCAAAGAATGACACATTGTCAGCGACGGGATGCCCGCCGCCCACATCCACGTAGGTGCCCTGTGCAATATCGAAAAACACCTGATCGAGAACGTAATCTTCGAGATTTTGTGCATACGACATCTGCATGACTTAAACCTTTATACTTGGCAGCAACTGCACTCTGCCGCACGGAATAGAACCAAAAGTTGGACTTGGGTTGGAACTATGACGGTGCGCAGGTATAGAGGCCTTTCTATGGGCCGTCCCCGCGATCAGCAAGCCAGCCCGCAAACAATATCGCCGCATTCAAGGAGTTACCCGCGTGGTCCCGCCCGTCCTGACGTCAGCCCAACAGTTATTGTCGCGCTACGACGTGCTCCTCTGCGACGTCTGGGGCGTGCTCCACGATGGCCATGCAGCCTACGCAGGCGCCAACGACACCCTCACCCGTTTTCGTGCCTCCGGTGGCACGGTCATCCTGGTCTCCAATGCCCCGATGCCATCAGACGTAGTCGCCACAGTCTGCGATGAGAAGGGCGTCGTACGCTCAGCCTGGGACGCCATCGTGTCGTCGGGCGACATCGCGCTTGAGCATATCAAACAAAGCAACTACCGCAGCGTCTACGGCATCGGCCCCCGCCCACGCGACAACGCTTTTTTCGACCGACTTCCGGGGACAGCCGTAGCACTCGACAAAGCCGACGCCATTGCCTGTACCGGCCTCGTCAACGACCGCACCGAAACGCCTCAGGACTACCGGGCAACGCTCATGG
>JABFRJ010000538.1 GCA_013141255.1 Hyphomicrobiaceae bacterium | reverse complement strand
CATTACAAGGGTCCATTTGTAACGAAGACTGCAACAGCACAACCGGCGCTCAATCTCTCCCCAATCGATGTAGTAACCGTTACTGACGATCCCTTCATACCCCTTTCGAGGTAAGCCAAAGCCGCGTTCGACCAGTATTCCGTCGCACAAGCGTCGTTACGCTATCAGCACTCCACCTTTTTCAGACGCTGCTGAGATACGCAACACGCGCTACGTCTGGAGCAAGCGCGTGCAATAAAAATCCTTTGCGTCAAAAACGGCAGCATTGGCCAACCTCGAAGACCACCCAGCTATGAAAATTGCAATCGCCATCGCGACGTCCGATCGTCCGGAAATACTCGGAAAAACCTTGACGCAACTGCTGCGTCAATCTCGGCAACCCGACGCAATTTACATCTGCACGCCGGACGTTGAGATACCGACACTGCATATTCCGTGCAATTGGCCGAGCAGCGCGCTCACCAAAAGCAACAAGCTTGTCCAACTAACTGCACCGCGCGGTCTGACGCGACAACGCAACGCAATGCTCTCAAAACTTCAAAACAAATTCGATATCGTCACATTCATCGACGACGATTTCATCCCTGCCACAAATTACCTCGAACTTGTGGAACGCGATTTTAAGGCAAATTCAGACTGGGCCGTCATAATGGGGCATGTACAGTTTGATGGAGCACGCAACGCTGGCTATGGGTTCGATGAAGGTCTGGCTCTACTAGCGACTGCATCCAAATGCGCCGCCTCAACAACAACCGTACTCGATCACGTGGGCGCGTATGGCTGCAACATGTCGATCCGGTTAGAGACGGTCAGTGGCACAAGGTTTGACGAACGTCTTCCCCTTTACGGTTGGCAGGAAGATATAGATTTTACATCTCAACTAAGAACACGCGGTCGCATTGCTGGTCCGCAGTACCTTGTTGGAGTGCACCTCGGAACGCGTGCTGGCCGCAGCTCAGGCGTTCGTTTTGGCTTCTCCCAGATCGTCAATCCCATATACCTGATGCGCAAGGGCACTATGCCACGTGCTTTCGGCATAAAATTGATGAGCCGCAACATCGCAGCCAACCTCGCTCGAAGTGTCAGGCCCGAACCATATATCGATCGCCGAGGTCGACTACGAGGCAACATCCTCGCCTTTTGGCAGTTACTGCACGGCAAAGTTGAGCCAGAACACATTCTCAAACTCTGAGCATTCAAACAAATTGCAATAATTATCATTGGCCGGAGGCCGGTATCATGACCGAGAGCGGGAATACCAACAAATCAAAATCCCATAAAGAGCAGTCAGCCAAAGCACCAACTGTCGTTAGATTCGCGCTAGCCCTCACAATCGGCATTCTCATATTGCTTGCAGGCCGTATAGATACGAGTGCGAGCACCGCTGCAAATGAGTATCGCCTAGGCATGCAGGATCGAGTCCGCATTCGCGTCTTTGAATGGCGTCCCGCCAAAGACGAAGTTTTTGAATGGGCAGCGCTCAACGTCGAATACACTGTCGGCGCAGCAGGCCGCATCTCAATGCCACTCATAGGCGAAATTGCAGCATCAGGCATCACAGTAAATGATTTGGCCAAGACCATTGGTCAGAGACTTCGGACGCGAATGGGTTTGGCCGAAGCGCCCGATATTGCAGTCGAGATTACTCAGTACCGCCCATTCTATCTGACCGGCCACATTGAAAAGCCAGGCGAGTATCCCTATCGTCCCGGGATGACGGTGCTGCAAGCTTTAGCAATCGGCGGCGGGCTCTTGCGCGCCGGCGAAATTGGTGGCTCGCGTATTGAGCGCGAATTCATCCAAACACAGGGCGATCTGCACCTCTTTTCGCAGGAGTTCCACGCGCTACTCGCGAGGCGCGCTCGATTAGACGCTGAGTCAAAAGGTAAAGATACGCTCCTGTTTCCAGCCAGCATTCGCGATGCACATGACGAAACTGGGATGATTGCAACACTCATTACCCAAGAACAACAAATCTTCCGATCCAAACGCGAGACCTTCGACAACCAAACCGACACACACGAGCAACTTTTGCAATTTCTATCAGAAGAAATAAAATCGATTGAGCAGCAGTTAAAGGCGCATGACACGCAGGCAGATCTGTTGCGGAAGGAACTGGAAGCCGTGTCGGCGCTGGTCGCCAAGGGTATCTCGACCCAGCCAAGAAAAATGGCGCTCCAGCGCGCTATTGCACAAATGGACGGAGAACGGAGCCGATTGCAAACAGGCCTAATGCGCGTCAAACAGGATCAAAGTCGGACCAACATTTCACTTCTCGAATTGCATAACAAACGCATTAACGACTCCGTTGCAGAACTTCGTGATGTACAATTTCGCTTGGAATCCATTGCTCGTCGATCAGAAACCGCCGAACGCCTGTTAGGCGAGACACAACGTATCGCCCCGTTTGTGTTGGCAGCCAACCTTGCAAACCAGAAACGCGAACCAATCTACAAAATCGTACGAGCAAGCGCATCAACGCCAACAACCATAGACGCAACGGAAACCACGACAATCGAACCGGGCGACACACTAAAGGTGGAATTCCCTCGCAACCAGATCCTCATCCCCAATATGTTCGTCAACGCCCCGAGCTCAAAACCATTGAATCCTGCGACAGAAGATCAACCCGAAAAAATAAGAGCCAAGACCAACGAGCAGAAAGCTCAACAGTCGACAATCAATCGCCGCTTCATACCAAGTTCCACCCAAGCTCAATAGATCCGAGCGAGATGGCAAATTACGCGCAGATTTTGCAATGCAATCACGTCGAGGAGCGACATCATGAAGGTACTCGTCACCGGCAGCTTAGGTTATATCGGTACAATAATGACGCCTCTTCTTACTCAAGCAAGCCATGATGTCGCAGGACTCGATTGCGATTTTTACGCCCGGTGCACCTACCAATCAGGAGGTATTGTTCCGACGACCCCGGTCATTCGCAAAGACATCCGCGATGTCACGGCATCGGATTTACGCGGCTTCGAAGCAGTCATCCATTTGGCTGCATTGTCGAATGATCCGCTCAGCGATCTGAATCCAAACGTCACCTATGCCATAAACCATCATGGCAGCGTGCGCTTGGCCGAAGCGGCCAAATCTGCCGGTGTAAAGCGCTTCCTGTTGGCGTCATCCTGCAGCAATTACGGACAAGCTGGCGATGGCCTCGTAGATGAAACGGCTACACTAAATCCCGTAACTGCTTACGGCCAGTCAAAAGTTTGGTCGGAACGCGACATTGCCACCCTTGCCGATAACAAATTCTGCCCAGTCTATCTCCGCCCCGCCACAGCCTATGGCCTTTCACCGCGCCAAAGGTTTGACATCGTCTTAAACAACCTCGTCGCCTGGGCTGTGACAAAACATTTGATATATTTGAAATCTGATGGATCGCCTTGGCGCCCAATTGTCCATATTGAAGATATCGCGCGCGCCTTCCTGGCGGCACTAGAAGCGCCAACAAGTACAGTTCATAATCAAGCCTTCAACGTCGGCCATTCTGACCACAACTACCGCATCCGTGACATTGCCCAAATAGTAGCAGAAGTTGTCCCTGGCTGTCGCGTCGAACTTGCCCCAGATGCAAGCCCAGACAAGCGATCGTATCGCGTAAACTTCAGCAAAATTGCGCAGTCGCTACCAGCCTTCAAACCACAATGGGATGCAAAAAGGGGCGCCCAACAGCTTTACAAAGCCTACATCTCCTCTGGCCTAACACTCGAAGAGTTCGAAGGCCCAAAATATCAGCGCATTAGCCACATCAAACAACTGAAAGCACAGGGCCTACTTGATGAAACCTTGCTACCGCGCCTTCAAGCGGCCGAATAGCAGGAGCGCCCAAATGTTAACGCCTCCATCAAATGACATCAGTGCAATCTCCGCAGCATTGACCTCAGGCGATTTAGGGCAACTCATCTATGACCGCGCGGCAAACATCTTCCCAATTTGTCGCTCCATCACTGGTATAGGCGTTCGCAACACCCTGCAACAACTAGGTCAAATAATACCAATCGCTCAAAGGCACATTCCAAGTGGCACCAAACTCTACGACTGGATAGTGCCGGATGAATGGACATTCCGAGAAGCCTACATTGCAGACGTGGCAGGCCGTCGACTCGTCGACGCCAGTAACAACAATTTGCACGTGCTGAACTATAGTGCGTCAGTTAACGCAATCATCACACGCGACGAGTTGGCCACTCACATACATACTTTGAAATCACAGCCCGATCTCATCCCATATCGGACATCATACTACGTTCGCGCCTGGGGATTTTGCTTAAGTCAACAGCAATGGGATGCACTACCGCCAGGGCCATTCCACGTCGTCATCGACACAACCCACACCCCCGGCCACCTGAGTTATGGCGAATATATCCACCACGGCGACACCTTTGAAGAGGTCCTACTTTCAGCACACATTTGTCACCCTTCTCTCGCGAACGATAATTGCTCAGGCCTTGCCGTCCTCACAACTTTAGCTGAACGAATGCAAACCATTCGCACCCGATATACCTACCGATTTGTATTTGCGCCTGGTACGATAGGCGCACTCGCTTGGTTGTCACAGAACGAACAGCAACTCGCGCGCATCATCGCCGGCCTAACTGTCTCTTGCGTTGGCGATGCTGGCGGTCCCAACTACAAAAAAAGTAGACGCGGCAACACCCTTATAGATCGCGCGATGTCCCACGCCTGTAGGACGGCATCGCCGCGCCCAGAGATCAGCGAATTCTCACCCTACGGATACGACGAGCGGCAATATTGTTCACCAGGATTCAATCTACCCGTAGGATCGTTTCAACGCAGTAAATGGGGACAATTCCCAGAGTATCACACCAGTGCCGATAATTTAAACTTCATCCGCCCTCAACACTTGGCCGAATCCGCGAGAACAATCGCCCAAACGATCGACATCTTAGAAGACAATTGGTGCCCAATAAGCTTGTCACCGAAGGGCGAACCGCAACTGGGACAGCGCGGACTCTATGTCACGTCTCCCACCGGCGACACTACGGCAGTCGACGCAAACATGGCCTCGCTGTGGGTACTAAATTTAGCTGACGGCGCACACTCGATTCTCGATATGGCAGAACGCTCAAATTTGTCGTTCACGGTGCTAGCTTCAGCCGCAGCCCGACTCAAAGCTGCCGGACTATTAGCCGCTTACGCCCCGCCCTCCACAGCACTAAAACGTCAGCGCCGCCGCTTCAAGATCAAGCCTGACCAACCAAAATAGCGAAACACAAAGCCAACCAATTTCATCGCAACCTAACAGCCAAACGGGCACTCCCCTTGTAACTCCTCGTGGCTCATGTAATTTTCATTCTGTTGGTCCCGTAGCTCAGCTGGATAGAGCGGCAGATTCCTAATCTGTAGGCCATGGGTTCAAATCCCGTCGGGATCACCAGTAAAGACGGGCACATTGAACCAAAAATAATTTTGAGATTCGTATTCGGGTACCAGACGGGTACCAAAGCGCTTAACGTTCAAGCTCAGATCAGCAAGCAAACCAACGATACGCTTGCAGCACAAGACGCTTAAGGTTTTGTAAATTTTTGGTCAAAGCTCGCGTGACGTTAGCCGCACGCGACTAGCCAGCAACTACCCCAACACTTGGAATGTCGGGCACGAATCAACGCCGCCAAACACTTACCTACACACCGCACGACCTAGACATTATTCTAGGTCACATCACGTTGCAGCAGCGCCAGTGCAATCGACCGAATAGAAGCGCGAACGATTTGAAAATCAAATGCCTTTCCAGCATCTTAATCCGACAAAGTGTTTTTAAGTTCGGAGGCGCAGATGCAAGACCAGCAGGCAAAACCAATTTCCCGATTTCTGACCATTGACGAAGTCCGCGCCGTTGCAGGCGGCGCCTCAAAATCTACTATCTATGCGTGGTGCCGCAACAACGGCTTCCCGAAGAGCCACCGCTTAGGGCCGCGACGCGTTGGCTGGCTCAATTCGGAAGTTGATGCGTGGGTACGCAGCAAGGTGGCTGCGTAATGGCTGCAATCAGCGTAACCCTGAACGTCGAACCCGCCGAGCTTTCCCGTCTGCTGTTATTACTGCATTCGGCGAACAGTCCGACCACCCTAACAAGTGCCAACGCCGAGTTCTATCGCGTGAGCGATCTAACCGACCTGCTAGGTATTTGCCGACAAACGATCTGGCAACAGGTGCGACGGGGCTATTTCCCCGCACCAACTATCAGACACAAGAACGGACGCCCGCTTTGGGACCGGGCCACAATTGCAGACTGGCAAAGGAAACATCCGCGCGTCGGTAAATAAAAAGAAAGGGCCGCAAAGCGCGGAGAACGCTTGCGACCCAAAACTAAAACGACTGTGTCTGACAAACGGACTTATACGCTGAAACCCGAAAAGGGGCAATTGCGTTTCCGCATTCATGGTCACACCGCAACATAAACCAAGGGTTGACCCCTCATGAGTTCGAGTAACGCAAACGCCAGCAATTCTAATGACCCTCAACAGATCACCGAAGCGCAAGCGGCAGACTTGGCCGCTCGATTGATACCCGACATTCTGCACGACGTAGGCGAACAGTTCTTCAATTCTTGGCACCGCCCCGCTGCCATGCGGCGCAAAGCAAAGACCGAGGGCAATGAGTACCCAGAATGGATAGTCATTGCAGAACAGATGCCTTGGCGCGCCGCAGCAGTGCGGTTGTATGTTCGCCTTAAATCGGGCGCACCTTGGCCCATAGCAATCGGAAACGACGCCGAGTCCATTATTTGCGAACATTTGGGATTTTGCGACAACCTGTGTGCCCGAGGGTACTACGCGCTCTTTCGTCAAACAGTCCGCTTCACGCGACATGGCGAAATAAGTACCAAACGCCGCTGGAAAGGCGGGAGTGCACAGCTATGAAAACCACCGAACACATCACTCTTGTGCCTGACTTTGCCGCTGCAGCTACGTATTTGCACGCACTCGATGCGGACGCTACGACGTTTACGTTCTTCACAGCGGACGACAACAAAGAGCACAAAGACCGCGCATTGCTGCAACAGTGGGTCGGGTCGCTAGCCGATAGTTGGGCACGCCTCGTTGAACTAAACAAGCGCGGCGCGGGGTGCTTCGTAACCGTCAACGAAACCGACGGAAGCGGCAAGCGTACGACTGCCAATATGCGCCGCGTGCGCGCGATCTGGCACGAAGACGACGGCGCGGGGTTTCTCGGCGAACTTCCATCGCTGCCGTCAATGGTCGTTGAAACGTCGCCCGGCAAACGACATAGCATATGGTGCGTAAACGGGTTGTCGTTTGATGACCACGCGGCATTGATGCGACGACTTGTGCAACTCGGCAGTGACCCGAACGCGGCGGACCTTTGCCGCGTGTTGAGGC
>JABFRJ010000232.1 GCA_013141255.1 Hyphomicrobiaceae bacterium | reverse complement strand
AATGAAACCCCGCTCGGACCGAGCCCCAAGGCTATTGAAGCCTACAAATCCACGGCCAACGAACTCGAACGCTACCCCGACGGTGGCGCTACCGCATTGCGCAAAGCCATCGGTAAAGTCTACGGCCTCGACGCCGACCGCCTCGTTTGCGGCGCAGGCTCCGATGAGCTTATCGGCTTGATCACGCATGCCTACATTGGCCCAGGCGACGAAACCCTGTTCCCCGAGCACGGTTTCCTCATGTACAAAATTGCCACGCTCTCAAATGGCGGCACCCCGGTCACAGCGCCCGAAAAAAATCTTACCACAGACGTCGACGCACTTCTCGCCCGCGTCACGCCCAAAACCAAACTCGTCTACCTCGCCAACCCAAACAACCCGACCGGCACCTATATCCCCTTCGAGGAAGTCCGTCGCCTGCACGCAGGCCTGCCAAAATCTTGCATCCTCGTCCTCGACGCAGCTTACTGCGAATATGTCCGCCGCAACGATTACGAAGCAGGGATCGAACTCGTAGGTTCAAGCGATAACGTCGTCATGATGCGCACATTTTCAAAAATCCACGGGCTCGCAGCACTGCGCTTAGGTTGGGCTTATTGCCCGCCCGCGATCGCCGACGTGCTAAATCGTGTGCGCGGTCCATTCAATGTATCCGCACCAGCGCTCGCCGCAGGTATTGCCGCTATTGAAGACAAGGCCCATCAAGAAGCCGCTGTACAACACAACGAAAAGTGGTTGCCCTGGGTCTCGGTCGAGCTTGAAAAAGTTGGCCTCAAAGTCACCCCGTCGGTCGGTAATTTTATCTTGATCCACTTCCCCACCGACGGCACCAAAACCGCCGCGAGCGCCGATCCCTTCTTGAAATCAAGGGGAATAATCTTGCGAGCGGTCGGCGCGTACAAATTGCCTCAATGCCTGCGCATGACCATCGGCACCGAAGCCGATAATCGCACAGTCGTCGCCGCCCTTGCAGAATTCATGGTCAAAAAATGACGTCCACCTCATCGCCTGACCAAAAGCCTCTGTTTGATCGCGTCGCACTCATAGGCATCGGCCTCATCGGCTCATCGCTAAGTCACGCAATCCGCCGTCGCGGCTTGGCCGGTACCATTGTTGGTCATGCCCGCTCCGCCGAAACCCGCGCCACAGCCAAACGCTTGGGTCTCGTTGCTGAAGTTTACGCCACAGCCGCCGAAGCCGCAAAAGCCGCCGACTTAATTATTCTTTGCGCGCCGGTCGGTGTCTGTGCCGATCTCACACGCGAAATGACACAGAACCTAAAGCCAGGCGCCATCCTCACCGATGTTGGCTCCGTCAAAGGCGCGATTGCGCGTGACTGCGCACCTTACATCCCTGCAGGCGTGCATTTTATCCCCGGTCACCCAATCGCGGGTACCGAGCACTCAGGCCCCGAAGCCGGATTTGCCACACTGTTCGATGGCCGTTGGTGCATCCTAACTCCGGTTCCAGATAGTGATACAGCAGCGATAGAAAAACTGCGCTCGTTCTGGGAGCAATGCGGTTCCAACGTCGATGTCATGACACCAGACCATCACGACCTCGTCCTCGCCATTACCAGTCACGTTCCCCACTTGATTGCCTACAACATCGTCAACACCGCCGCCCATTTGGAGCGCGTGACAGATAGCGAAGTGATAAAGTTTTCCGCCGGTGGCTTCCGCGATTTCACGCGCATCGCAGCGTCTGATCCCACGATGTGGCGCGACGTCTTTCTCAACAACAAAGACGCGGTCCTCGAAATGCTCGGTCGCTTCTCCGAAGACTTGACCATGCTGCAGCGTGCCATCCGCTTCGGCGACGGTGATACCCTATTCCAACTGTTCACCGACGCCCGCGCCGTTCGCCGGGACATCATCCAAGCTGGCCAGGATACCGGCGTCTCTGCCGAATTCTACAAAGCCCGCAGTCTCAGTCCAGACCACAAAAAAGGCTGACGCCCTGTGTGCACGGCAGCCGCAGACGACCTCTGGATCTTCGGTTACGGCTCGCTCATGTGGCGGCCAGGCTTTGCATTTGTCGAACGCTCGTCCGCTAGACTTGACGGCTTTCATCGCGCTTTCTGTATCTCATCGACGCATCATCGGGGTACCCACGCACGCCCCGGCCTCGTCTTAGGCCTTGATCGCGGACAAAGTTGTCATGGCGTTGTCTACCGCGTCACAGCAGTCGAGAAGCACGCGGTCATTAGTTATCTCCGCGCTCGCGAACTCATCAGTGGCGTCTACCGCGAAATGCGCCTACCCGTCACACTGCTTGACGGCTCTCATCGCGAAGTCTCAGCCCTAACCTACGTCGTGGAACGCTGCCACCCGAGCTACGTCGGAGTCTTGCCTCTCACCGTCCAAGCCCACCAAATTCGTGGTGCCCAAGGCATATCGGGCGCCAATCTCGACTACCTCGTCAACACTGTCGCCCATTTGCGCAGATCCAGCGTGCGCGAGCGGGATCTCGAACGCCTAGTTGCGATCGCTGGACATCACACTCTCCATTTCATGCGCGAAAACCTGACAAGTCCGGCCTCCGAAGGTATCCGCCGCGCCGTTTGTCATCAGCCAGACCCAGCCCGCCGCATGCGACCCGACGCGCGTCGCCGCTTTCTTTATCGCCTCAAATTGACGGGCACTGCTGGCAATACGCCGCCGCCGTGCTAAAGGGGCGGCAACATATGCAAACAAGAGACCCTGCCAAGAGAACCTACAATGTCCGATACCCCACCCGACCGCCTTTCCACCGACCCCAAAAGCCCGCACTACAATCTCAAAGTGCTAGAGCGCGGAGTCGGTATTAAATTCAAAGGCGTCGAAAAAAACAACGTCGAAGAATATTGCGTGTCAGAGGGTTGGGTCCGCCTCGCCGTAGACAGCGCCAAGGACCGTCGCGGCAACTCCATCACCATCAAAGTATCTGGCCCCGTCGAGCCATATTTCAAAGTGCCGCCCGAGGCCGCCCCAGAAGCGACGAACGAATAACCGGCGACCTGATCGCCTGACACAAAAAAATCCGCTGGAGGTGCTCCGGCGGATTTTTTATTTACGACCCAAATGCACGGCAAATCTAATCCAACAGCCCCGCCCACTTCGGTAACCACAACACGATTTGCGGGAAATAGATGCAAAGCAACAGACCAAGTAGCTGCATCGCGACAAATGGATACATCCCCTTATAGACATCGCTCATTGTAATGCCCGGCGGTACGGTTCCTTTCATATAGAATAGCGTCGCACCAAATGGCGGCGTCATGAACGAGGTTTGTAGATTGACCGCTACCAGGGTCGCAAACCACGGCATCAAGTAGGTCTTATCGCCGAGATGATCACCGAAATCATACTTGAGCAGGATCGGACCAAACACAGGCAACACAATCAGACAGATCTCAATCCACTCGAACGGGAACCCAAGCAGAAAAATCAGCACCATAAGAAATGCCAGCATTTCCCATTTCGTATCGACACCAAAGTAGTTCAGCGCTGCGATCATCGCGTCATCGCCACCCAACGTGCGGAACACATAGGAAAAGCAAGTCGCGCCTAAGAAGATCAAAAACACCATCGCGTTAGCGCGACAGGCTGACCGAATGGAGTCGTTCACCATCGACAGATTGAACCGGCCATTCAGCGCAGCAATCAAGAACGACCCGAGCACACCAACGCCAGCGCTTTCCGTAGCTGTCGCCCATCCAGCAAAGATAGACCCCAAGACGATGAACATGAGGAAAGTCATGGGGAACAACCCCTTCCACATCGTCTGCCAGAACTCAGCTTTCGATTGCGGACCGAAGTGAGCTGGAAGTCTGGGCGCACGCTTCGGATACATCAGCGCAAATCCAATGATGTACATCAGATACAAGCCTGATAGCAGAAACCCAGGCATGGTCGCGGCGGCGAACAATGCGCCCGCCGACGTGTTAAGCATTTCAGCCATCACAACCAGCATGATCGCCGGCGGAATGAGAATTCCCAGTGTCCCCGCCGACGCTACCGTACCGATGGCCAGCTGCTTATCATAACCAGCTTCCAACATTTGTGGCAGCGCAATCAGAGACAGCAGTACGACCGCAGCGCCAACAACGCCAATCGGTGCAGCCAAAATCGTGCCCATCACCATAACGGCAACAGCCAATCCTCCCGGCACTCTCTTCAACAGAACTTCCGTCGCCGACAGCATATCTTTGGCCGACCCAGATCGCTCCAGAATAGACCCCATGAAGATAAACATCGGGATTGAGACGAGCACCGGATCAACCGCCACTCCGCCCCACATACGCAAGATGACGTTGGACAGCGAGGCGATGGGGAACACGCCCATCAACCACCCGATAATGCCGAACACGAGGCCGGAGCCCCCCATCACGAATGCGACGGGATAACCACAGAAGATGATGAAAAACATCACCGCGAACATGATCAGAGCTAAGTTGTCAGCGAATAAATCAATCATGATTGCGTATCAAGCCTCAAGCTCGGAGTGACCAATTTGCAGTCCCACTTCGTCCGAAGTCCGACGATAAAACAGGAATGCAATAAGCCGCAGCAGCACACTGACAATTGCCAGCAGCACCAACCAGAGGCCGATGAAGAAAACGCCCTTGATGGCCCACCGATACGGCAGCCCAGTCACGTTTTCCGAGGCTTCATTTTGCAGATACGACGCCACAACGAACGGCCATCCATGCTGCACCATCACATACATAAACGGCAGCGCGAAAAGGAGGATGCCCCACAACTCAACCCAAGCCTTGGCCCGATACGACAGTGTCTCGGTGTAACTATCCACGCGCGGGTGCGCGTTGATCGTGTAATTATAACCCATCCAGAACGAGAAGATCGCAGTATGTAAATGCCACTCGGCCTCTTGAAACTGCGTCAGCGCGATGGGTAGTTGTAGTCGCCGAAACACAATGTCCATACAGGTGATGAACATCAACACGATCAACAGCCAACCGCTGGTGAAAGCAATTTTTTCAAGCACCCACTTGATGCCATCAGCCGTTGCAATCAGCCCAGAAAATACTATCGACAAAACCAGGGCCAACATCATCAAGCCAACAACCAGCCACGGCAACGTCATGAACGTGTCCAACGGCACCACTCCCCAAATTAAATTTCAATCTCTAAGAACTGCCCCCGCAAGTCTCAGAGCCGTCTCCCAAACAAAAAAATGCCGGGGACCCCGTCCAAGAGATCCCCGCAACTTCACAAACTATTCTTTCAAGTAACCAAAGTCCTTCCAGACTTTGTAGTCCGCACGGAACGCTGAATAGCTTTCCCAAGCCTTCTTGAACTCAGGGCTTTTCTCAGCTTGCTCTTTTGCCACCTCGTCCCAAGTCTTGCGATAAAGCGCCAGCATGTCCTTCGGCCAATAGTGGAGCGTCACGCCCTTAGATTGAATTTCCTTGATCGCTTTACCTTGAACACTTTCGCCTTCAACAAATTGCCGCAGCATTGTTGCGTCACACGTCACCCGGATTTGCTCTTTCTGCGTATCCGAGAATTCCGCCCATTTCGCTTTCGAAATATAAAGCGAATTGATCGTCGACATCTGATGCCAGCCCGGGAAGTAATAGTGCTTGGCCACCTGATGGAACCCAAGCGTCAAATCCATAACCGGCATTGAGAATTCAGTCGCATCAATGGTTCCAAGCTGCAGAGCTTGAAAAATTTCGCCCGCTTGCAGCAATTGCGTCTGCACACCGAGCTTCTGCATCACGTTCGCGCCAAGCCCGAAGAACCGCATCTTCAAGCCTTTGAGATCTTCCGGTCCCTTGATCTCTTTCCGGAACCAACCCGACGCTTCAGGCGCAATCAACCCACATGGCATCGCCACAATATTATACTTGGCATGCAAATCGTCATAGAGCTTGCGCCCACCACCGTGGTTCATCCAACCCATGTATTCGCCGGCTTCCGGACCAAACGGAACCGCAGCATACATCGCGAAGGCAATATCCTTGCCTGTAAAAAACCCGGACACAGTCCACGCCGAGTCGAGCGACCCAGTCGAAATCGCGTCAAAATATTGTCCCGCCGGAACGAGCGCACCCGGCTCGAAGAACTTGGCATCAATTGATCCGCCCGACACTTTCTTCAACGTATCAACCAGATACGCTTGCGTCGGTCCCAACAACCCTGTCGTCGAGGGAAAAGCCCCCGCCATATTCATCCGCACCTTTTTGTCTTGCGCCGAAGCATCCGAACTCATCGAGCCAGAAACAACAACACCTGCGAGCGCGGCCGCAGCCGCCCAATGCTTAAAAGTCATATCTTCCCTCCCATCGCTTTTGCTTTTTGCAACGAGATTGCGCGCGTTGGAGCGCATCCGCTGGCCGAGATGCAGAACGAAGCGCACATCCACGAACACCGAATGATTGCACTCGGGTTTCCAACCGTAAAGATAATATTATTGCCCTGACACACAAAACAGCGCGGGTCCGTGCGCCACTTCGCAACGCAGCAAATTCTGTACAGCCACAATACCATTGGATGCACGACCAGCATCGATCAACTGCAACAACCACCAAGCATGAAGGCCTGAAAATTTAGATCGCATCTGCCGGTTGCACCACACCAGACCCAATGCGCGATCCGAACCCGCGTCCAGGTGCTGCAGCAAACAACGATTGAGTATAGGCATGTTGCGGATCGGCAAACACGTCAGCCGTTGCCCCCGTTTCAACCACAACACCACGCTGCATTACCGCGATGCGATCACAGATTTGCGCAGCAACGCGCAGATCGTGCGTAATGAACAGCACCGCCAAGTCAAACTGCTTCCGCACTTGGTCAAGCAGCTGCAACACCTGAGCTTGCACCGAGACATCCAACGCAGAAACGGGCTCATCACCGATCAGTAAAACCGGCTCCATCGCCAGCGCCCGCGCAATCGCAATACGTTGCCGCTGCCCACCTGAAAACTGATGCGGAAAACGATCGAGTGCATCCGGCGACAGACCAACCAGCGTCATGAGGTCCTGCGCCTTTTTTTCCGCCACCGAGTGCGTCACGCCGAAGTTCATCGGCCCTTCCATGATTGACGCGCCCACCGTCCGTCGCGGATTAAGCGACCGGTACGGATCTTGAAACACAATCTGCACCCGCCGCCGCATCGGCCTCAGCTTCCGCTCAGATAACAATGCAATTTCGGTGTCTTCAACCCGAATACTCCCCGACGTGGGATCGACCAGCCGCGCAATACATCGTGCAACAGTCGATTTGCCCGATCCCGACTCCCCCACAATGCCAAGCGTTTCGCCGCGTCGCACTTGAATTGACACATCCGAAACTGCTTTCACAATCCGGCCCGATCCACCAATCAATCCCGCGCCACCGTAGGTTTTGTTCAAAATCGTAGTCTCAAGCGTCACCGCGCCCAGCACAGGCA
>JABFRJ010000267.1 GCA_013141255.1 Hyphomicrobiaceae bacterium | reverse complement strand
CGCCGCGCCAACATCATGGTCGATACGTTTACCGGATGGATGCCTCAGGGACTGCAGCGCGCCATCGATGCGGTGTGGGACATGGTTTTTGCGGGCTTTATGGCGCTCTGCGCCTATTCGCTGGCGAAGGGTACGCTTGAGGCGGCCAAGTCCGGCGAGACGACGATGATGCTGCAAATTGCGGTTTGGCCCGCGATTGCTGTTTGCGCGTTGCTGAGCGCGGTTGTGACGCTTGCCGCGATCAATACGGCGATCAAACTGATCCGGGGGCGGGTATGAGCAATACAGCGATTGCACTCACGGGTTTTGCGGCGATGCTTGGGCTCATCGCGTTGCGCATGCCGATTGGTTTGTCGATGTTGGTGGTGGGGTCTGTTGGCTATATCGCCGTGCATCCTGCCGGATCTGTGGCGTTTCTCGCGTACATGAAGACAAACCCGTATCACCAGTTTGCCAATTATACTTTGTCTGTCATTCCGCTATTTATTCTGATGGGAGCGTTGGCGGAGCGCGCGGGGATTTCGACCGCGCTGTTTCGAGCGTCTGCCGTTTTTGTCGGGCATCTCCGGGGTGGGTTGGCGATGGCGGTTATCGGCGCGTGCACGGCGTTCGGCGCGATCTGCGGCTCATCGGTGGCGACGACGGCGACGTTTGGGCGTGCGGCGCTGCCGGAGCTCAATAAGTTCAAGTATGACGGTGGTTTTTCGACCGGGACTATCGCGGTTGGCGGCACGCTTGGCATTCTGATCCCGCCGTCGGTGATCTTGGTCGTGTATGCGATTTCGACCGAGCAAAACATTGCCAAGTTGTTTGCGGCGGCGCTCATTCCGGGCCTACTGGCGGCGGCGTTCTATTGCATTGCTATTGCATTGACGGTGAAACGGTTTCCGCATCTGGCGCCGATGGCGGATCCTGCCATGTTACCGCGTCGCATCAAGGGGATGCGGTGGCGAATCCTGCCGTTTGTACTGGCGTTCGTCGCCTTGTTCTTTGCTGGTCATTATAATCTCGTGAGCGATGCGCACGCGACAATGGTGGCGGTTGGGATTCTCGCGTTGGGCCTTGGCTTGCTGTATTGGTCTGACCCTGCGACGTGGGGCGAGGTACTCCCTGCTGTTGCGATTGCGATCATCGTGGTTGGCGGAATTTATGGTGGTATCTTTACACCGACCGAAGCCGCGGCGGTTGGTACGTTGGCCATGCTGGCTGCGGGTATGTTGCAACGGCGCATTGGCTGGTCTGATTTCACGGGTTCGCTCAAGCAGACTGCAGAAACCGCCGGCATGATTTTTATGATCTTGCTGGGTGCTGAGATCTTCGGTGCCTTTCTTGCCCTTTCGCAATTGCCTTCGACGGCTGCTGCCTGGGTGGCGGGGCTTGGGTATCCGCCCTATCTGATCATGGTCTCGCTGATGGCGTTTTATATCCTGCTGGGCGCGGTGATGGACGAACTCGCCATGCTGTTGCTGACGCTGCCAGTCTTCTTTCCGATCGTGCAGGCGCTCGACTTTGGGATGTCGCCTGACGATGTGGCGATCTGGTTCGGAATCCTTGTGCTGATCGTTGTTGGCATCGGGCTTACCTGTCCGCCCATCGGGCTTAACGTGTTCGTTATCAGCTCGATTGCGCGCAATGTTCCGATCATGGACACCTACCGTGGTGTGCTGCCGTTTTTAGTCATGGACGTGATCCGGCTTGGATTGGTTATCGCCTTCCCGGCGCTGGCGTTGTGGCTGGTCCGGCTGATGAATTGAGCGCTTGATCACTATATTGCAGCGCGAAGAGATGCTTAACTGCCCGTTCGCGCTCAATAAAATTTTCCTTTGCTTCGACCAACGGTGCGGTTGCGAATTAGGCATCGCTGCTTCAAAATTGGGCGCATAAGCCGACGAGCGGAGGAAATCAAATGACCGAGAAAATTTATAACGTACCTGCCGAATGGGCGAGCCGCGCGTGGGTGGACGACGCCAAGTATCAAGCCATGTACAAGCGCTCAGTCGAGGACCCTGAAGGTTTTTGGGGTGAGCACGGCAAACGGCTTGACTGGATGAAGCCCTATACGAAGGTGAAGAACACCACGTATGGCAAAGATAACGTCGCTATCAAATGGTACGAGGACGGCGCCCTCAACGTCTCGGCCAATTGTATTGATCGCCATCTGGCAAAGCGGGGCGATAAGATTGCCATTATCTGGGAAGGTGATGATCCGACCCAACAAGAAACAATCACGTACAAGCAGTTGCACGAGCGGGTGTGTAAGTTCGCCAACGTGCTCAAGGGGCTTGGCGTCAAAAAGGGCGATTGCGTTACGCTCTATCTGCCGATGATCCCGGAAGCGGCTTATGCCATGCTGGCGTGTGCGCGTATCGGTGCGGTTCACTCTATCGTGTTCGGTGGCTTCTCGCCGGAAAGTTTGCAGCAGCGCGTTGAAGACGCCAAGAGCAAGCTGATCATCACGGCGGATGAAGGTCTGCGTGGTGGCAAGGCGGTGCCGCTGAAAAAGAATGCTGATCTTGCGCTCAATAATGCGAAAGGCGACGAGAAGATTCTCGTGGTCAAGCGCACGGGTGGCAAGATCGACATGACACCGGGCCGCGATTTGTGGCTGCACGACGAATTAGCGAAAGCGGCACCTGACTGTGCGCCAGTTGCGATGAACGCAGAAGATCCGCTGTTTATTCTCTACACCTCGGGTTCGACGGGTAAACCGAAGGGTGCGTTGCACACCACGGGCGGGTATCTCGTCTATGCGTCGATGACGCATCAGTACGTATTCGATTATCACGATGGTGATGTGTACTGGTGCACGGCGGATGTGGGGTGGGTGACTGGTCACAGCTACATCGTGTACGGGCCGCTGGCCAATGGCGCGACGACGTTGATGTTTGAAGGCGTGCCGAATTATCCGACGGCATCGCGCTTCTGGCATGTGATCGATAAGTGGAAGGTCAACACGTTCTACACGGCACCGACGGCTATCCGTTCGCTGATGGGGCTTGGTGATGACTTTGTGAAGCGCACCAACCGTTCGTCATTGCGGTTATTGGGTTCGGTGGGTGAGCCAATCAATCCTGAGGCGTGGGAATGGTATCATCGTGTCGTTGGTGATGGTCGTTGCCCGATTGTGGATACGTGGTGGCAGACTGAGACTGGCGGCATTTTGATTTCGCCGCTGCCTGGGGCAACCAAGCTGAAACCTGGGTCGGCGACACGTCCGTTCTTTGGCATCAAGCCGGCCTTGGTTGATGAAACAGGCAAACTCTTGGATGGCGCGACCAACGGCAATCTGGTGATCCTTGATAGTTGGCCGGGGCAGATGCGCACGGTCTATGGTGATCACAAGCGCTTCTTCGATACCTACTTTGCGATGTATCCCGGCATGTACTTTACCGGCGACGGGTGCCGCCGCGATGCTGATGGGTATTACTGGATTACGGGACGCGTCGATGACGTGCTCAACGTGTCTGGTCATCGATTGGGGACGGCGGAAGTGGAAAGCGCACTTGTCTCGCATCCGAAGGTGTCGGAAGCGGCCGTCGTTGGCTATCCGCACGACATCAAGGGGCAGGGCATCTATTGCTACGTCACGCTCAATGTCGGCGAGACCGGTGATGATGCGCTGAAGAAAGAATTGGTCGCGCATGTCCGTAAAGTGATTGGGCCGACAGCGTCGCCGGATCTCATTCAGTTTGCGCCTGGGTTGCCGAAAACGCGGTCGGGTAAGATCATGCGCCGTATTCTGCGCAAGATCGCTGAGGACGATTTCTCGAACCTCGGCGACACGTCAACACTGGCGGAACCGGCTGTGGTTACGGATCTTGTCAACAATCGTCAGAATAAGAAGGCGGGTGGGTGATACGTCGCCCAAACGTCTAACATGGCAACGGCGCGGGAACGATCCCGCGCCGTTTTTTGTCGCAGCTTTCAGCAACTATTTGGAAATGCGGAGCTGACTGATGCGGTCGGCGATGGCTGCGAATGCTGTTTGTAATTGGGTACTATTGTTGGCGAGGAAAAAATTACTTGCCGTTGTCGCGCATTTACGCAACTCGGCTTCGGCCCGACCAGCACCGCCGCCTGCGCCCAATCCGAAGCCAATGGTATAAACATTGATTTTCTGCAGCTTCATGTTGGTGCAGAGGTCATCAAATTGCTGGTAGCTGTCGGTTTCGTCTGCAGCTGACATCGTGGATGGGCCGTTTAAATACGACGTGTTAAATACGCCGTCGGTCATGACGACCACTGTCTTTACCACATCACCAGACGGGACTGCAGGCTTGCTGGCTGTCGGGAACAAGCTGGCCCATTTGTCTGAGATCAAATACCAACCCCAAGCTGTGCCGATATGTCCAGCGGTTGCTCCTTGAGGACTAAATGAGTCGATGTTTGATTTGACGCTCGTGCGGGCTGATCGTCCGAGGAGTGGCTGGATATCGCTGGTCAGGCAATCGATTCTGCTCGCATCGGCTGTCGGTGCCTCGTAGGGACGTAGTGTGGCTGCCCCTGACGGGAAGCCGTCTGTTGCATTGTCTAAACCAGTTCGTTCAACAACACATGTATTCGACCAACTGGTGGTTCCTGCAACTGCACTGGCATAGGTGCCGGCATTTACGGACGAACTGTAGGGAGCAATCGCGATCCGGACGGCCTGTTCGTTGACCGACAAATCGTACATCGTGTCGACGATGCTTTTGGCGGATGCCTTTAGGGCGTCGATCTTCGACATTGAGTCGCCCGCTGGGGTATCTTGCATCGATCCTGTCACGTCGAGTACCAGCGACAGTTCGATCTTTTTCATCTTATAGACGACGGTTGCCGACTTGTTGAGATTGATCTGTGCCATGCCGACGGTTTTTGCAAACGCCGTTTGTACAGGTAATTGCGCTGATGCTGTGACGCCGCTGTTGGTCCAATCGACTACGACATTTAAGGTCGCAGCCGTCGTAATTGGCATACCTAAGATTTTTGACTGAGTCTTGAAAAAGTCTGTCGTGCGTTGGACGACGTCGCTGGTTGTTGTGCCGTCGATGTCCATGAGTTTGGCGCCGGCGAGGGCCGCCCGATCTAGGGCGTCACCCAACTTTGAGTTGGCATTGGTGACGCGCGCGAAGTCGACAGCCAGGGCAACGCAGCCACAGAGCGTGGTCAGGCAAACGGCGAAGATGATGGCAATAGAGCCTTGCTGGTCGCCAGCGAAGTTGCGGATATTTGCGTTATGGTTTTGCATGTTTATTTGCGCCCCCGGATTGCGCGATCTACTTGGCATGAGCTTGGGGGCGCGGAACCTAAAGACACGTTAAGCGCGTCGGGCAGGCATTGTTTCAAATTTGTTAAACTGATGTTATCGGCAATTGTTGGTGTGTGACTGTTTCAAATCTGGACGATTTTGGCGTTTTTCTGTTGGTGTTTGACGTGTTCATAGGGGTTTAACGGCAGGAACGAAACCAGCCGCGGTCATAGTGAAAGTGGTCGCGATGAGCGGCATTGTAGTTCGGGCCCAAGGCGACGTGGTAGTACTTGCAGGCGCCGAGGTGGATTGCGCGCAAGAAATCAGCTTCTGGCGTCGTGGTTGACCAGTGCCTGAGCACCGAGATTTTGCGTCCGTCGGTCAATGTAAAGCCGGCGATGTCGATGGCGTTGGCTTGGGCGTGTTGACTGCGATGGGAGCGCCACAGTTTGTTGCCCTGTATATTGCGGCAGGCGTAGGTGCCGAAGTGTTGAACGCTTGCGACTTGGGCACCGAGTTTCTGTTGTGCTTGGGGTTGTACTACATGGGCGAACCACAAAGTGGTAGCTGCAGCCGTGGCGCAGCTCAGTTGCTCGACCGATAATTTGGCCTGTGCCACCGACGTAATCTTGACGGCATTGCGCCAACCGCAATCGGCAACATTTGGTTGGTCGTCGATAGCTGCGGCCGAGATATAGGGCGGCGTTAGGATCGCGTTGCACTGATCACGGTTGGCGCCGAGCCGCGATATTTGCAAGTCCAGCAAGTATGCGTTCGGTGCTGCGAGATTTAATCGCGGCAGGGGGATGTAGGCGACCGTTAGCCAGCCGCGTTCAATGGCGAGTGCTGTTAGTCCGATGATGGCGATCAACAGCGCCGCGCGTGTTGTGGTTGAGCGTCGGAGTTGGCGACGTGCGCGTGGCTTAGGTGTCTGTTCATTGCTCATGGTCGGCCATCATCAACGTCAGTGTTTGGGATGGCAGGCTCACGCGCGCAGCGCACGCACGATTACGACGGTTGTGTTGTCCTGATGGGGGGCCGCTTTGGCAACCACCGCTTTGACGATGCGTTCTGCCAAGTCTGCGGCGGATGATTGCTGGTACTGGGTGGTGATGGTCGCGATTTGGGTTGGTTCGATGGAGTTTATGCCGTCGCTGGCCAGAACGATGACATCGCCGGGGGCCAACTGCCGTGGGTTTTCCGGACTGTCGATGAGGTCTATGTCGTCGCCGGTTACGGCGGAGCGCAAATAGTGTCGTCTTGGATCGGCGAGTGCTTCGGTCCAACTGATATGACCGAGTTCAGCCATACGATCAATCTCTGGCGCGAGGGAGTGGTCGGCATTGAGCAGCTCAATCTCGCCTTGACGCACGAGATAGAGCAAGCTGTCGCCGACTGAAATCCATTGTAGTCCGGTTTGGTCGATGATGGCACCGATGAGGGTTGCGCCCATGCCGGAGTAGGTCGGATCGGCGTCGATGTATGTGGCGATAGCGGTGTTGGCGATTGATAGCCCCTCGCGTAGCCGCATCAAGATGGGTGTGTTGCCATGGACTATTTCGGGCAGAAATGCTTCGCAGGCTAATTCGCTCGCGATGGCTCCACCGGCGTGTCCACCCATGCCGTCGGATAACACGACTGCGAGCGCCTGCATCGGCGCCGTGCCGTCATCGTCCGGTTGCGGCGACCGTGTTTGATCGAGGGTGTGCAAGGGTAAGACGCGGGCGGCATCTTCTTGTCGTTTGCGGGCGCCGATGGTGGCGCAAATGCCGTATTCAAATCGCACGTGGGTTCAGCGCTCTTATTTCTTGCGATCAGCCAGTTCAGACCAGTCGAAATCGTTGCCGCAGAACGGTATGAAGGCTAATTGCGTGCGCCCCATCGTGATCACGTCCATGGATTCTAATGCGACGGCTGCGGTTGGCTTTTTGTTGTTGATTGAGACAACATTGGTCTTAGACAAGTTCGGCACAAAGAGGAAACTGCGATCTGAGCTATCATAACGAATGTAGGCTTGTTCTTCGTTGGAGATGGCCTCGTCGCCGAAATCGATGGCAATGCGTTGTGTGCGGGCGCGGCCGACTGTGTTGTTGCCTTCGAAGATTGGCCGGAAAGCGCCGAGGCCTTGACCGCCGACCACGACGAGCCAGCCGACAACTGGATCTTGATGAAAATCAGTTTTGGGGACTGCCAATCGACCACGCACAAGTTGGGTTCGGTCGGCTGTTGCTTTGGGGCGCGGTGGATCCATCGGTGCGCGCGCGAGGTTTGCTGTCGCGTCGGGTGCTGCGGGGCGTTTGACCGCTGGTTCGGGCGTGATCGGAGCTTTGACAACGACTGGTTCGGCTTTGACTTCGACCACAGG
>JABFRJ010000324.1 GCA_013141255.1 Hyphomicrobiaceae bacterium | reverse complement strand
CCTTTGACACCCTGCTTGATCGCCGCCTCGTAGTCTGGCACCGGCACGTCAACCGAGGTCGAATCCTTCGCGTCAAAACTCGCCATATGCTTGAGCATGATCGCAGCATCCCGCGTCGTCTTGGCAATCGGCCCCGCCTGATCGAGCGATGACGCAAACGCCACCACGCCCCAGCGCGAGCAGCGGCCATAGGTCGGCTTGATGCCAACTGTACCCGTCAACGCTGCAGGCTGGCGAATAGACCCGCCCGTATCCGTCGCCGTCGCCGCAATACAAAAATTCGCCGACACCGCCGCACTCGACCCACCCGACGATCCGCCTGGCACGAGCTTCGTGTTATCGACCTTACCCCCACGCGTCCGCCGCCACGGATTGATCACCGGCCCGAACGCGCTCGTCTCGTTCGACGACCCCATGGCGAACTCGTCGTTGTTGAGCTTGCCGAGCATGACCGCGCCCGCATCCCACAGGTTCTGCCCGACGGTCGATTCATACGGCGGCTTGAAATCACCCAGGATCTTCGAGCACGCCGTCGTGCGAATACCCTTCGTGCAGAACAGATCCTTGTGCCCCAGCGGCACGCCTTCAAGACCTCGCGCATCACCCTTGGCAAGCCGTGCGTCGCTGGCTTTAGCCTGCGCTAACGCGTGCTCAGGTGTCTTCAACACAAACGCATTGAGCGCGTCGTTGCCCTTTTCGATGGCCTTCACAAAAGCCGTCGTCAGCTCCACCGCCGAGAATGTCTTGGCCTTCAAGCCATCACGTGCTTCAGCCAGTGTCAGTTTCGTCAGATCAGTCACGCTCTAAACCTTTGAACGGGGGGCTATTACGACTGGCAAAAGTACCTAACAAACGCCGCGCCGACAAAGCAACGGCACCCATCGACACAACCAGGGGCACAGTGGCGCGGAGCGCCAATACAAAATGCGGTATACCCGGAGTGGTCGCATCTCCCGGCTTCATGTAACTAAAACCGTATGGATTGCTGAAGGCGATTGACCATGCCCGCTTGACATCGAACGCGCTCGCCGCAAGCAAGAATACTGAACAAAGACCGAATACGATCCAAGCTACGGTTTTCATATCGGCGGCCTACTCCACCACCTTCGGCACGACAAAGAAATCATCTTCCGTCATCGGCGCGTTGAGCGTCACATCCTTGGCCTTCTCGCCATCAGTGACCTTATCTTCGCGTTGACGCAGCTTCATCGCCACCGTCGACGTCATCGGCTCCACGCCGGAGACATCGACTTCATCAAGCATCTCAACCCAATCGAGAATCCCCGAAAGCTCCTTTTCGAGCCCCTTGGCCTCCTCGTCGGTCACCTTGATCCGGGCGAGCCGCGCAATGCGCCGAACCGTTTTTTCATCGACATGCATGCTCGTCGTCCCACTCCGTCAATCAAAACTCACGTATCATCCCGTGCACGCTGCGGCACAAAGTACCACCGCCCAGACACGGGCCCAATCAACCTCAGCCAGCGCCCTCCATACCCCCCTCCAACCAGCGGCGCAACAGGGGCACGAACGAATGCTATGGCATCCCCGAGTTAGTCCTTCTTTTGCAGCTGGTACTTCGAGATAAACGGTCGCAAAATATCGCTCGTATCGTCCGTCCAAGCCCGGATCGACTTGGCATCGAACTCATGCAAAGTTCCCAGTTCTCGATAGGGCTTGAGCGTGTCCGCCGACCGCGCGAACACAGCCACCGACGACGACGACTGGCTATACGTGCCATCAGCTTCATCATCACGAAGGACAAAGCCCTCAAGACCAGGCACAAGCTTCACAGTCGCAGCCAACACCGCGTCGAGATCTAAATACCGGTTGGAAATATGCAGTAACAGCACCCCGTCCGGCGTCAGTTTCGACTGGTATAATTTAAGCGCTTCCGCTGTCATCAAATGCACCGGCACCGCGTCAGATGAAAACGCGTCGACGATGATGACATCATACGACCCGTCCGCCTCCTTCGCCATAGTCAGGCGCGCGTCACCGATCTGAATGTCCGCCTTTGGCATACAATTGAGCATGAACGTGAAATGCTCATCGCCAGAGGCAATTTTCACGATCAACGGATCAATCTCAAAGTAGCGCCACCCCTCACCTTCTTGAGCATAGCAAGCAAGCGACCCCGTCCCGAGGCCAATGACCCCATAACGACCCTTTTTACCCTGCGCGCCCAATACATCCCGACGCGTCGCCACGGTCTTCGCCATCGGACTCTTGTCGTGATAATATGTCAGCGGAGAAATGTCGGCGACCGGGTTACCTTCGTCATCGCGGATGCGCTGCGCCCCATGTAGCGTCGTCCCATGGATGAGCAAGTTGTACTGTCCGTCCCCCGACTGCATCACCCGGTAGACACCAAAATAACTCCGCTGCGCATCGCCCTTTTTCACTTGGCTCGGGAGCATCAAAATCGCCAGACACATCAAACCCGCGGCCAAAAACTGCCGTGGCGGATGTTCACTATTGAACATCAACAATACCGCACCCGCACCTGCCAGGAGCGGCGCCGGCCCCCAACTAACCACCCAGCCACCGAAAATTCGCAGTTGATTAAGTGGCCACATAAGCCAAGCCGATAACCCGGTTGCTTCTTCGAAAGCCGTCCAAACACCGAGAGGATTCGGCACACGATCAAGCGCCCACGGCACCCAATAAATCGCCAATATTCCCGCCGCCATCATCAACCACAGCACCAACGCTTCCGACTTCAGTGAAACATTGGTGGCTTTCGGCCCATAGCGGACGGCATCGAACAATCGCATTGCGCCCGGACGACACGCCATCGAAAACGCCAACAATATCGGATACTCAAAAATTTCAGAAAAAAGTTTTGGGGCCAACAATGCAGTGGTCAAACCACCAAGTGCACCACCAAACGACATCCAAAGATAGAACTCGGTAAGGTATTTCACATGCGGCCGATATAAATACATCGTCCGATGCGCGACCATCGAAGTCGCAAAAAACGCGATAAAACCAATTGATCCATTCATAAACAATCCGCCCTTGTCGGACTGAGCTAGTATAAGCAGGGCGACAAGAACAGACGCGCGATGAACAATCAGCATCACACCGTCAGGGATCATCGGCTTGTCGCGAAACACTAGCACAAACGTCAGCAGGTAGATTGATAGCGGCAGCACCCACAGCAGCGGCGCTGACGCCACGTCGGTAGTGATGTGTGTCGTAAATGCAGTCAACAACGCCGAAGGAATCAATGCCAGTCCGATCCAACCCAGCCGATCGCTCCACGTCGGCGATATGGCCGATACATCAGCTGTAACAGCAGCAGCATTAGTAGCTATCGATCTAACGCCCGTTGCCCTCGTCCGCACCATCAAAAACAACGTCGCCAAACAAAGAGCCAACAACACAAAACCGCCTGTCCAGTAACGGCTCAACGCCGACACCCCAAAGGCTGGCTCCAGCACCAGAGGATAGCCCAACAGTGCAATCAGACTGCCAAGGTTGGAGGCCGCATAAAGAAAATATGGATTTTGCGAGTCTTTGTGACCTGTCGAGGCAAACCATGCTTGCAACAGCGGCGCATTGGCCGACACGGCTAGAAACGGCAACCCCACCGCCACCGAAAACAGCCCAATCTGCCACATATAAGGCTCGCCTGGCGGCGGCTCCCCCCAAGTCGCAGGGAGCGCAATCGGCAACACAATAAAAGCCAGTGCACACAATCCGAGATGAATAAAACCCGTTGCCCGTGCAGGCACGCGCGCGATCAAAAAGTGAGCATAGCAATATCCAGCAAGCAGTGCCGCTTGAAAGAAAAACATCGCCACCGCCCAAACCGACGGTGAGCCACCGAGCACCGGCAACACCATTTTGGCGAACATCGGTTGCACCGAGAACAACAACAACGCCGACAAGAAGGTCGTAGCCGTGAAAGCCCAAACAAGCTGTCGCTCGTCCTGGCCACCGCTCAACCCTCCACTACTTGACCCGGCGCGTCCGATATCCCGCTCAAGTTCGGTCATGCCCGTTCCGTTTCTGTGCTTCGGTTCAAAGTCATCCAAACCTGCGTTTGCTGTAGTTCGCCCAAAAACTCAAATGCAAACTCAAACGTCAAACGATACGCCAACCTTCGGCACCATCACCGAATGTCCCGCCATTTCGGCTTGGAATAGTCCGGCATCAGCATCAAGCATGCCCGGAAAAGTGCCATAGTGACACGGCACCACAGTCTTGAATTTGAAGAATTTTTTGCACGCAAAAGCCGCCGCTTTGGCCCCCATTGTGAAGCGATCGCCAATCGGCACAAAGCCAATCTCCGGCTTATGAAACTCCGCAATCAGCGCCATTTCCGCGTGCATATCGGTGTCACCCATATGGTAGACAACCGGACCATGTTTGGGCTTCACGATAATGCCGTTGGGATTGCCCAAGTATACGTCAGTTGACGAGGAGTGCAGTGCATTGACCAGCGTCAAGTCGAAATCCGGCAAATAAACGGTCCCACCCGTATTCATCGGTTCGATCTTTTCCGCCCCCTTCCCCTTGACGTACATCGCCAATTCAAAGTTCGCCAACACCGGTGCACCAGTTATTTTACAGATCTCCGCCGCATCCCCAATATGATCAAAGTGCCCATGCGTCAGTGCCACATGCGTCACCCCCTGCGTCGCCGCCGCCCAACTAAGCCCCGATGCCTCAAACGTCGGATTACCTTTCAAAAACGGATCCATCAGCAACACACTAGCGCCCAAATCGAGCCGAAAGCAGGAGTGTCCGAACCAAGTAATTTTCATCCACAATCATCCTTCTGGAGCGAGGTGAAACGCCCATCAACGCCCCGGGCGCAATCTGCCTCTGACTAAATCTCGTATTCTGAGTATAAGCAGCTCTAGAACCGCGCAACCCCCGCAAAGTCCGCAACCGTTGACCGAAAGCATACCCGTAAGCGATGGCGCTCGACCCAGCACGACATAGCAATATCGACGCATTTGCTTCCGCGCTCCCGCCCTCCGGTCGGCTGATGGGACTAGACCTCGGCACCAAAACCATTGGCATTGCCGTCTCCGATACGACGCGCCTTGTCGCCTCAAGCCTTGAAACACTGACCCGCCGCAAATTCACCCTCGACGTTGAACATCTCCAGCGCCGCAGCTCCGAGCATGACGTTGTCGGCATCGTCATAGGTTTGCCAATCAATTTAGACGGCACTGAAGGCCCGCGCGCCCAATCCACGCGCACATTTACGCGCCTTTTGTCCGATAAAACGCCGCTTCCCCTGCTCCTCTGGGACGAACGCCTCACCACCATTGCCGCCGAACGCGCCCTCCTCGAAGCCGATACCTCGCGCAAACGCCGCGCCGAAGTCATCGACAAGGTCGCCGCCGGCCTGATCCTGCAGGGCCTCCTCGACCGGTTGCGCGCGACACACAACACGGGGTAGGGATCAAAAAAAACAAAAAAATCTACGTTCATCGCGCCGAAGGGGGAAGCGGCACATGCTCAACACCGAGTTTGCCAATGCAATTTGGGGCATACTGACCCCTCTTGATCTCATTGCCCTCGCGCTATTTCTAGCAAGCGCAATACTCTATCGCGTCATCACAGGCCCGCGCGGCCTAAAGCGCCTAAGCCTCAATGGTGCCGTCCAGGCCCAACGCGTGCGCTGGATGCTCAACATGATCCGCCGCGAAAACCGCGCCATTGACGCCATCTTGTTAGGCAGCCTCAGCCAGGGTAACGCCTTCTTCGCCTCCACCACTGCCATCGCCATCGGTGGTCTCGCGGCCCTTATTGGCTCCGGCGACAAGGCACAATCTATTCTCGAGCGTCTTCCTATCGTTGCACGATCGAACTCTGTGCTTTGGGAAGTCAAACTCATGCTGATCATGGCGATTTTCATCTTCGCCTTCTTCAAATTTGCTTGGGCCTTCCGCCTATCCCATTACGCCTCAATCATGATGGGCGCGATGCCACTTTACACCAACGAAACCACCCCCGCCTGCGAGGCCCACGCCGAACGAACCGCTAAAATAGCAGGTCTCTCCGCCGAGCATTCAAACAGCGGCTTGCGTGCATTTTATCATGCCATCGCGGCCATGGCCTGGTTCATTCATCCCATCGCCTTCATGCTCGCAACTGTTTGGATCACCACCATTCTAATCCGACGCGATTTCTTCTCGCGCTCACGCCGCCTCATCTTAGAAATGTCCGAATAACAGCAAGTAAAATGCCCGTAACTGCACGCGCATCGTTTCAATTCGGCGCATCCGTCAGCCAATTCGCAACCATTTGTTAAGCACTCCTCAGCACCTCACCGCTATACCGATACGACCCAGACATGCCCATCGCCATCAGCGTATTTGGGCAAGTTGAATTGTGTCAGGAGTTGCCAATATGTCGTTGCTGCGTTTTGCGTTCTGCTTGGCTGCCATCACGACATTCGGACAGACCATCATCGCAACGGCAAACGCCACGACGCCGAGCGCCAAACCGACCGTCGTCGCCTCTGTCACGCCAGCCCCCCTTACCGCGACGGTCGAAACTGCATCAGTCGCGACAGCACCCGCAACATCCGATAAAGCATCTGAAAGCTCAGCCCCAAACGCAGTCGAAAACTCAAACCCACTCGCCGCAGCCGTCGCAGCGCCAAAGCCAGCGCCACCCAGCATCACACTCATGGCCAAAATCGACTTAGCCACGCAAACTGCCTCCATCGCGGCGCACGGCAAAACCATCCACACCTGGAAGATCTCGTCCGGCACCGAAGAGTTCGCTACCCCCCGCGGCATGTTCCGCCCAGAGTGGATGGCAAAGATGTGGTTCTCCAAGAAATACGATGATGCTCCAATGCCTCACGCAGTCTTTTTCAAAGACGGAGCCGCCATGCATGCAACGCAGGCCACCCATGCCTTAGGTCGCCCCGCCTCTCATGGCTGTGTGCGTTTAGCTCCCGCCAACGCCGCCACATTTTACGGCCTTGTCCAGAAGCACGGCCAAGCCCACACCCGTATCCACGTCTTCGGCACTCCAAATTACGCCCCGAAAGTGGCTCAAAAAGCTGCGCCAGCCCCATCTCAACGCAATTCGGCCTTCGCTCCCCAGTACCGGCAGGCAGCATCTGGACCTGCCTACGGCTACTATCAGCAACCACAAAAACAAACCTATCTGCTCGACGGCTTGTTCGGCAGCTCGCAGCCACAGCCGCGCCCACTGCCATATCAGGCCCGTATGCGCTAAGAACGTGAACCCTGATAATTTCGGCGTTTACCCTTCCTGGTCACTAGTCTGTGACCGCCACAGCCTTCCCTTTGCCGCGGCCCCTGACTAAGGTCCCCGAGGGTGCCGCTCCCAGGGTGCGAGCAGGCTAAAAACCCAAGCATAAGGTTTGCACGTGCGTCACCCTCAACGGACGCGCAGAAGCTATTGGTAAGCGCATCAGTCAATCGGGTGACTGAGTGCGTTGCAGGCGGGGAAGGCACGATTGGAATGGCCGCAATGAATTCAAAATGGGCGCTTGGCGCCATCATCGTTGGTGCAGGCGCAGTCCTGGCCTATGGCGGTCCACAAAAGGCGCTAACTGACCTCACGAATTTCACCGCCCAAATGCGCTCGGACACCTCAGGTTCGTTGCGGCCTGCGCCGCAGACCACCAACGCTGGGCCAACTAAATCCGGCAC
>JABFRJ010000389.1 GCA_013141255.1 Hyphomicrobiaceae bacterium | reverse complement strand
TCATGGGCGGGTTTGTGCCGAGATCGCGACCGCGCAGGGGTGGCTCGTCGTCGGATTTGTTGATCGAATATTGGATGAGCAGACTATAAACGGTCTTCCTGTGCTTGGTGCCGACATTGCTGCAGTTGTTAGTGACTATCCGCCGTCTCATTGTGTGGTGTTTGTGGCTCTGGGCGATAACCAAACGCGGTTGACGGTCTCAAAGCGCGTGACGGACCATGGGTATGGGTTGGCAGTATTGCAGCATCCCTCTGCTATCGTGTCGCCGAGCGCAAGTATCGGGGCGGGGACGGTTTTGATGCCTGGCGTGATTGTTAATGCGAATGCGAAGATTGGGCAGTCGTGTATTCTCAATACCGCGTGTTCTATTGATCATGATAATGAGCTTGAGGATGGGGTTCAGCTTGGACCCGGTGTGCACGCGGCTGGCACCGTGTATTTTGGTCGAATGGCATTCGTAGGGACGGGAGCTGCGATAAAGCCCGGCGTGAAGATTGGTGCGACTGCTATCGTAGGGGCTGGCGCGGCGGTTATTCGAGATGTTGCTGAGGGCGCTCGTGTTGGAGGTACTCCGGCACACCCCATTTGATGATGACTTTGGAATTTGCGATCGGTACGTTGAAGATCGTGAGCCGCGACTATCAGGCTTGGACGCTGACGTGTCAGAGCGTCGATTGTAGCTATAACTCGGCGCTGGCTGTGAAGTAGCCTTGGGCAATGTAAGCGCTGTTTACATTCAAGGCTCCAGTAGAGATTGTGGCGTAGACATTGAAGCCTTTGCGGTCGAGCGAACCGGCTATGGCACTGCCACCTCGGAAGGTTGCGACGAGAACAGCCCAAGTTGGATCGATGTTGTGAGGGTTGGAGAGACTGAGTGTTGGATTGGTGCGCATCTCAGTTGGAAAACTGAAAAACTGTGACATCCAAGTTGTGGCAGTATCGGCCAATCCTAGAATATAGCTGGACGCTGCACCGGCGACGAAGTACCGTGAACAGAGGCTTTGTTCTATGGCTGAGGGGCGAGGCTGCCAAGGGGTTGCGCGGCGACCGATCTCAAGTTTGATGCGCGCGAAGGTGACTGTTCCCGGGGATGATTTTGTAATTCTTAGCGTTATGTTGCCGGATGTGGTCGGCGTCAGAGTTGCCTCGCGGCGGCTTGTGCCGGCTGAAATGGTGGCGGTGGACGTGCCGATGGCGACGGTTATGTCGGCGGATGGACTGTCGAGGGAAACTGTGAGGGGCACGCCGTTCAGCGTGTCGAAACCGAAGGCGGCGAGTTCGATGACTTGGACAAGTGTGCCGCTTGCGAGGGACACAGTTGAGCCGGCAACGCTGTAATTTGTTCCCGCTGCATCGGCTTTCCAACGATCATGGCCGTACGTGTTGGCCGCGAGCGCACCGCCGGGAAAGGCGCGTTGGTTGATGCTAAAGTCGCCGTTGATCAGCAAGTTCGTGCTGGCAGTGGAGGATGTCCATGGTAGTTCAACCGTGCCGGTGTTGCGGTCAATGATCAATGCGTCGCGCCAAGTGGAGCCATCAGCGGTGACTTTGATATGGAAGTCATTGTCACCGGTTAGTCCAAGCTCGGCGTGGCCTAAAAAATTGTCCTGGAACAGCAGGCTGCCGGATTGATCGGATGCGGCTTTGTTAATTTTCAACTGATGCCCGGCGCCAGTGTGGGTGAGCAAAGTGGCGGGCGATGAAACCGCAAGGCGGTTGGCTGCATCAGCTGTTGCGTTGACGCCAACGAGTGGGGTGGGGTTGACCAATGCGGCGCTCGAACTGCTTGCGGCAGGAACCCAAGCGGTACCGTTCCAAGCGACGATGATTTCCTCGGCTGAGACCCATGACAGCCATCCTTCTGAGGGTGTGTAGTAGGTCCAGTTGTCGTCTTGATAGGCGGCAATGTTGTTGGCTTTTAAGGCCCAGAGGCCGGTGGGAGCGGCTGCGATAATGTAGCGCTGGCCATTGACGGGATTGGCCGGAGGTGTCGCCACATTACGATCAGCAACCGAGAGTTGCACGATGGCATCTAGGGTGCGAATGGCTTCGTTGTGGGTGACGTGTTTTTGAGCTTGTGCGGCAGCAATGTAGGGGAGCGCGAGGTTGGGTGAGGTGTCCATTTAGAATCCGCGATGTTGTACTCAGCCACCTCCCGTTGAATTGCTATCATGGGGTGTAAAAATATCAAAACATGATCTGTGGTTGTTGTTAATGGATGTGGTGTTTGTCGGTTACGAGGGAATTCGGGGTGGCATGTTTTGCTGGTCTATGGCATCCCCCCGACGACAGCTCAGTGATCGGGTTTGGATGGTTGTGCGGGATGCTCTCGTGTTGGTCTTGACGTTCGATTAGCGAGCCGGCTCAACGTCGAACGCATTTGTGTGCGAGTGGAATCGGGAGCCATCATGGCAGGTAGTGACGGGTCCATTATCGGTATCTCGCATGGGCGATTCGATTTTGCCCATATTTTGCGTGGACTCGCGGCGTTATCGGTTGTGATCAGTCATTTCGTCGGCGTGTTTTGGGCGGTCAATCCCGGGATCATGGATCACATCGGGTTGCCGCGCATCGCGAGTTTGCCCCCGTTGGATCCCATTATGTCGGTCGTTGTGGACTATCGACTTGTATTTGGGCAGTTCGGGGTTGGCGTTTTCTTTGTGCTTAGTGGCTTTGTTATTTCGTTGGCCATTGAGCGGGAGGATAGGCGCACATTTCTTATCCGACGTTTGATGCGCGTGTATCCGGCTTATATTGTCGGTTTTCTTCTGGTGATGGCGGGGCTTTGGTTGGCGGCGTCGTTGACGGGTCAACCGTTCCAATATTCGATGTCGCACATTTTGGCGCACACGCTGATTTTAGTGCGCGGTATTGTTGGCTATTTGCGGATCGATGGCATTAGCTGGACGCTTGAAGTCGAACTCGTGTTTTATGCCATTATGCTCGTTTATGGGCGCGATATTTTAAAAAATGGATTGGCTGGTGTCACTCGATCCGTGCTTTTTATACTGGGCATTTCGCTGACTATGATCGTGTTTCGGATCAAGGGTTTTGTCGCGATGCAAATTTCGTGCGGTCTCATGTTGGCGAGTGGGTTGGTTTATGCGCTGCACGTTTCGAAGAGGATCGACGATCGACAATTAATCCAAACCCAGGCGATCCTTGCAGGATTGCTATTTTTTGTCTGGTTGGCGATTAAATTTCGACTGCAAATGCCGCTGCAGTGGTTGGCGGGCTATCTTTTGGGTATGGCTGCTTTTGCAGGTTGCTATTGGTGGTACAGAGATCGACGGATTGGGTCGCGCGTGCTGCATCATTTGGCTGACATCAGTTACCCGCTTTATGTTGTCCATGGGTTGCTTGGGTATGCGGTGATGTATTGGGTCGTGGTGCAAACGCCATCGCCGTACCTGGCCATCGCAGGGGCCAGTTTTGCGATGTACTTGGTCGCGTTAGCTTTGCATTTGATGATTGAACAACCATTTATTCGATGGTCGCGCCGTTTGACGGCAGGGGTGTCGAAAATGCCGTCGCTGCAGGTTGCGGGCTGATAATTGGTAGCTGCTTGATCTGCAAAAAATGTTGCAATGAGGGCCTCGATGTTGGGCAATACGTTTTACGATCCGATCAAGCGTGGGATTGATATTGGGCTTTCAGGACTGGCCTTGATTGTGCTTAGTTCTGTGATTTTGGTGACGGCGTTGTGCGTTTGCTGGCAGCTGGGGACGCCGGTGCTGTTCGCTCAAACGCGGCCGGGGCGGCAGGGGCGGCCGTTCAAATGCTACAAGTTTCGTTCGATGACAGACGAGCGCGGACCAGATGGAGTGCTGTTGCCTGATGAGGTGCGGTTGACACGATTTGGAAAGCTCTTGCGAGCTACCAGTGCCGATGAATTGCCGCAATTGTTCAACGTACTGACAGGTGACATGAGTTTGGTGGGGCCGCGTCCTTTGTTGATGGACTATTTGCCATTGTATTCGGCAGAGCAAGCGCGTCGTCATAATGTGCGCCCGGGCGTGACGGGCTACGCACAAGTCAACGGACGCAATGCAGTTTCCTGGGACGAACGTTTGGCATTGGATGTGTATTATGTCGATAATCGTTCAATTTGGCTCGATGTCAAAATCATAGCTAAGTCGGTAATTGTTGTTTTTCGGCGGCGAGGTATTGCACAGGCTGGTTCGGCGACAATGCCGCGATTTGAAGGTTCGAAGTCAGTCTCGGAAAAAAGCAAAGCGTAACTGTGGGCGTTGTGATGCGCTGGGCCTGAATGGTCATGAACTCCGTCGTTGTCGCATTCCTTGGTTCGGTTGGCTCGCGTACGGGGGCTGGAATTGTGGACAGTTGCGTTGTTTCTGGATGGATTGAATGGATACGATGTTCGTGACGTCGGGCGCGCTCAAGCGAGCAAGAGCGTGTCGTCGGGCAATTCCAATGGCGTGTATTTATGAAATGCAACCTATGGTTGCTTGGATGTCTCACCTTTTTCATTGACTAAGATGGTTCGGCGGATGTGACAGCGATTTGCACCGACGGAGCAGTGACTTGCTGCTGAACTGTCTTTGCAATGAGGCCGTAATGTCGTCTGAACTACCGCGCCGCCCTGGCTTGGATGAAACTGCACAAAGCCTTTTGGTAGCCCCGTCGGAGACGAAGTTGTGGCTGTCGTCGCCGCATATGTCGGGGCGTGAATTGGAGTTGGTGCAGGACGCATTTAAATCGAATTTTGTGGCGCCACTTGGTCCAATGGTGGATCGCTTCGAGGCGGCTTTGTCGGCGGATACGGGTATTGCGCATGTGGCTGCGCTCAGCAGTGGCACAGGCGCCATTCACTTAGCTCTGCGGTTGGCAGAGGTGCAGCAGGGGGACGAAGTTTGGGGATCTTCGCTTACATTTATTGGAGGGGCGGCGCCAATATTTTATGAAAAAGCCGTCCCGGTTCTGTTTGATTGTGATGCGTGCGGATTGATTGATCTAGATTTGGTTGAAGAAGCGTTGGCGACGGCGAACCGGCTAGGACGTTTACCTAAGGTTCTTATTACGACGGATCTTTACGGCAATGTGGTTGATCTTGATCGCGCGAGCGCTTTGTGCCGTCGCTATGGTGTGATTTTGATTTCGGATAGTGCGGAAGCGGTGGGATCCAAATTCAAAGGCCGGGCTGCGGGGTATGGTGCTGACTTCGCCGCTTATTCGTTCAATGGCAACAAGATCATCACGACCTCGGGTGGTGGTGCATTGGCATCTGACAATAAAAATTTGATTGAGCGGGCGCGCTTTCTGGCGACGCAGGCGCGTGATCCTGCGCCGCATTACCAGCACACGACCTTTGGTTACAATTATCGCATGAGCAATATTTGCGCGGCGATTGGCGTCGGCCAGATGGAGGTATTGGCGCAGCGTGTGGCACGGCGTCGGGCAATCTTTAGGCAGTATCAAGATGCGTTGGCGTTAAAGAACGACGTCTCTTTCTTGCCAGAGCCAGTGGGCGGTGTGGCCAATCGTTGGCTGTCAGTATTGTTTCTTGGCGGGGATGCAAAGGTAACACCATCGGTGGTGATGAATGCGCTTGCCGCGCACAACATCGAATGCCGTCCCGTTTGGAAACCTATGCATCTCCAACCCGTGTTCAAGGATGCGCGCTTCGTTGGTGGTAGGTGTGCCGGTAATATGTTTGAGCGCGGCCTTTGTCTGCCGTCTGGCTCAAATATGCGCGATGACGAATTGGCTAGGGTTATTGACTTGCTTGGCGTTACTCTAAACTGAGACATAACGCCTGAGCCGTGAGGACTGTTGATCGCGCATCGTATGCGTTACTCGTTATAGTTTGTCGTGAGCACGCCAGATCCATTGATTGTTTACATGGTCGAACTGTCCCATTTCGATATAGGCAAGATCGCCATAGTCCAACGGTACTGCGATAAAACATGTACTGCCGCTCTTGATCCCGGCCTTTGAAAAATAATGTTGCGATTTTACTGCACCATCTGCTCTCAGGTGTTCGGGCAATTTGGATTTGTCGTTGAGCCAAATATTCAGTAGAAACTCGTCAACGTCGAGATCTTCGTTTTTACAGTTTGTTTTGAATGCCACTGCATAATTTTCAAAAATGGCAACACTGTATTTGTCTTGACGAAAAAAGGTGTAGGCGGCTGATGGCGTCTGCTCCAAAGTTGCCGCAAGTTTGTTTCCATAAGCTTGGCATTGTTGTGCAACGGATGTCTTCATGCAGGCGCTCAGCGCTGCTAAGCCAGATCGCAAGTTTTCGCGGGTTGCGAATTGCTGGGCTATCCGCTTGCTGTCAGAGCTACTAAGGTCTATCCCCATGAAATGTAACGTGGTGCCGAATGAGACGGCTGTGACCGCAGCGATTAGAGCGGATAATGTCAGGGCAGACAATTTCTGGGCGATTTTCATTTGAGTGTTCGGGCCGACAGGCTGGGGCGACAATCTTTTGCTGTTTGTAGTCGGCAATCGTGTTTTTGGCGAGATATTGCATACGTCAATTCTGTGGTAGTTGTTGAAATTTACCGTCAAAGATCGTTAGACCGTACTGGGGGCGTTGGCCATTGGGTTTGGTCTCGGATGTTTTTTAATTCTTGGACGGCGTGAACGCAGGAGCGCACTTTGGTTATACATCGCCGCGTCCCTCTAGGCCTTGCAGCAAACGTGGATCGAGCGCTGGGATCACCATTTCGAAGGTTTCGCGGATGACGCAGTAGTCGTAGTAGCCCATGCGGCCGATGGGGGCGATTTTGGCGATGTCGAGGCGGCCGTCGGATGTAATCACATCGTCGCGAATATGAACTTGTACAACTTCGCCGAAAACGATGTCGACGGTGCCCATGGGGCCACGGCCGGGCAGGCGGGTGGTTGAATGGTATTTGCATTCCATATGGACAGGGCTTTCGGCCACGCGGGGGGCGGGCGCGAGGACGCAACCTGCTTTGGTGACGCCGGCGCGTTCGAACTCATCGACGTCTGAGGGGAAGTCGGCGGCTGAAATGTTGACCGCCTCGCGCAAGTCCCAGGTCGCCATGTTCCAGACAAAAAATCCGGTGGTTTCGGCGTTGACGACTGTATCCTTGCGTTTGCCGTCGGGCGTTTGGTTGGAGGCGAACATTACCATGGGCGGGTCGAAAGTTAGGTTTTGCCACTGACTGAACGGCGCTAAGTTTGCGATACCTGCATTTGAGATGGTGGAGATCCAACCGATGGGGCGGGGAACGGTGCAGCTTTTGAACGGGTCGTAGGGCAGGGGCGCGCGTTCTGAGCGTGGGTCGTAATGCATGTGAGGGAATCCCTGGTGCGGCAATCGTACAGTCCATGTCACATTTGCAAACCGCAACTGATTTGCCAATTGGTAGGCTGCGCCATTGGTTTTGAGACTGTCCCACCCCATCTTCCAACAGTTCGCATGGTGGAGACGGGGCACAGGCCCTTGCGGGGCAACTGGTAACGCGTTAGGACGCGGCCTTAAGTTGTCCGTCTGCCCAAAAGGGACGTCAGCGGTCGCGCAGTTCGTTGACGCGGCAAACGCTAAAAGCAGAGGTAAAGTCGCATGGCCAAGGCAAAATTTGAGCGCAACAAGCCGCATTGCAACATCGGCACGATTGGTCACGTTGACCACGGCAAGACGTCGCTGACGGCGGCGATCACGAAGGTTCTGGCGAAAACGGGCGGTGCT
>JABFRJ010000195.1 GCA_013141255.1 Hyphomicrobiaceae bacterium | reverse complement strand
AATCAAGAAACGACTGCGCGAAGAACGACTGCCCACGATCAATGTAGATGATCTGCTGATCATACGTGATGCCGTTCAGCGCCGTTTGTAATGTCTGAGGGCGAACACCGCGCTTCTGCGCTTCAACCTTAAAGGCCGCGAGCCAAGTCTCAAATGGTCCGCTCGTATTCTGGCAGTTCGCCGGACGCGCCGTGAATTGCGGTGCACCAGCGCTAGACGCATGCTGCGTCTGAAGTGACAGGAGTGCCGCAACCAAAGTCCAGGATGTCATGGCAATACGGCTGGGCGCGCGAACGGGGGAATGTAGAAATGGCATGAAGTGGTAGTGTCCTTCGCACTGTGGTCGGAAGATCGCGGCAGGATGTGTAGTGCCTTGCGGCACACGTGCGCAGTACTGCTGCGTAAGCGGCGGACGCATTGCTGTTGCACACGTGTGTAGTGCTGTGAAATCCATTCGCGGCTTGCGGCGCGACGGTCGCAACGTGTGGCGTTTTACGTGCAGCGTCAACAGCAGTGACCAAGAGGGCAGCTATGTGCCCAGTTATGTAACCGGAATTTACCATGCACTTAGCATCATTAAAAAACGCCCCGCATCGTGAGATGCGGGACGCCATTAATCAGAACTTGCAGCCTGATCGGCTCATTCGCGGTCGCCCGCTAGGCCGAGCAGCGACTGGAAGATGTTGATGAAGTCGAGGTAGAGGTTCAACGCCCCCATCACAGCACCCTTCGTCGCCAATGCACCATCATGCGCAATTTCGTAGTAGTGGTCTTTGATGGTCTGCGTGTCATAGGCTGTGAGGCCAGCAAACACGAGCACACCAATCGCCGAAATTGCCATCTGTAGTGGGCCAGATTGCATGAAGATGTTCACTAAACCGGCGATGATAAGGCCGATCACACCCATGATCAGGAAGTTACCCCAACCCGTCAGATCCTTTTTCGTCGTGTAGCCGAACAGGCTCAACGCGCCGAATGTCGCTGCCGAGATAAAGAACACGCGCGCAATCGACTGCCCTGTATAGCGCAGCAGAATGGTCGAGAGCGACGCGCCCATGACAGTTGCAAACGCCCAATAAGCGATCTGCGTTGCCGCAGGGCTCATTTTGTAAACGCGGAACGAGAGATACAGCACGAACGCGAGCGGTGCGAATACAAGCACCCACATCAACGGACCCGTGTAGATCATCTTACCGAACTCGGTCAGCATCTTCGAGCCCATGCGTGCCTTAGCCAAGCTCGGGTCGGTCGTAACCGCGAGATTGTTCAGCACCATAGCAACGAGACCCGACAGCGCAACGCCGCCAGCCATATAGTTATAAACCCGCAGCATGTAGCTGCGCAGGCCTGCGTCAACATCAACGCCCGCGCTCGGCACTGAGCCAGCGCGTGCATACCTATTTTCCAATTGTGCCATTTGAACTGTCCTGTCCTGTTATCCTCTGCCAATAAAGGCTGGGGACTACCTCCCCAAGACGAGGGCCGCCTTGACTGTGCCACCGACTAGCTTGAGGGCCAGTGTGCGACACAGTTGCAAGGAAAATAGGGCAGACCTCGGCGAAAACAAGATCTGGATTGCGCAATGCTCAAAATAAATTGAACATTAAGCGAACATCACTCGGACCGCAGGTATGGAACCGGTCGAGCATTGAGGATTCTGAGGGTACCGTACCCACCAAATGCTCCAATCAACACTACTGCCACCGCCAGAGCCTCTAGGAGGGCCGTAGGAGAGAAAACAAAGCCTAGCCGCATCACCTTGGCCACCGTCGCCCATGCCGCCAGGGAGCCAAGTATGGCCGCTATGAACGCTGTTGACAAAGCCAGCATCGTATACTCGGCCAAATGCGTAGTTAAGATCCTTCGGCGCGTTGCCCCCAGCGTCTTCAAAATTACCGCCTGCTTGATCCGCCGCCGCTGCGCAGTTGCCAATGCACCCGCCAGCACGAGGGCACCCGCCAGCAACGTAATGCTGCCCGCCACCCGCACCGCGATCATCACGCGCTCGAAAATCGAGTTGAACTGATTGATTGCATCTTTGACACGAATGGCCGTCACGGCTGGATAGGCCTTGCCGACTTCGCGCGCAACCTGCGCCTCAACCGACAGCGGCACCGTCTTCGGTAAGGTCACGGTGGCCAGTACATTATGCGGCGCACCTGCTAAAGTGTTTGGCGTAAAAACCAATACAAAGTTGAGCGCCAAGCTCTCCCATTTCACATCGCGCAGGTTAGCGATCTTCGCCGTCACGTTTCGGCCAAGCACATTCACTGTGAGCGCGTCGCCGAGTTTGAGACCAAGACCGCGCGCGATTTCCGCTTCCATCGACACCAGTGGTGGTCCCGCATAATCCTTCGCCCACCAAGTGCCTTCAACAACCGTCGAGCCATCAGGCACCGTATCGCTGTAAGATAAGCCACGGTCGCCATTAAGCACCCATGATTGCTCCGGCCGCGCCTTGACGTTCTCAGCCAGCGTCTCTCCAACCTTTACAATTCGTCCACGCAGCATCGGTGCCGTATGGATCTCAGCCCCTGGTTGGATCTTATCGATCAGCGCATTGAAGGCCTCAATCTCGCTCTTTTTGATGTCGAGCATGAAATAATTCGGGCTCGTCGCTGGCACCCGCGATTTGAGCTCGTTGACAATCGATCGATCCACCAACGCCACAGCCACGAGCAATGAAAGCCCCGTCCCAAGCGACAACACAACCGAGCGCGCCAAACCGCCTGGCGCGGCAATATCACCAAGCGCCAGCGCAATTTCTGGCCGTCGCGGTCGTGGAATTTTCCCCGCGGCCCAAGCGATGAACCAGCCTAAACCCCAGAAGCTCCCAAGCACACCAATCACTGCCAAGCAGTAATATGCCGCCAACGCCTTCGCTTCGGCACTCAACACAGCTAGCGCAAACAGTGACACGACTGCAGCTACAGTCGCACCTATAATCGCGCCACGTGGTCGCACCGTTTCGTGTGCCACCTCATCGCGAAACAGTACGCTAGCGCGAATTTGCTCGGCCCGTCCAAGCGGCCAAAGTATGAACACCAGAGCGACCAGAAAGCCATAAATCGCAGCTATCAAAATCCCCGACGGACTGATGCCGATATCAGCTTGAATGGGTAGCGCTGATCCCGCCACTTGCGCGATCGCCGCTGTCATAATCGTACCTGCGATAAGTCCAATGACAACGCCAATCGCCGTCATCAATAGCACCTGTATAAGATGGATGCCGAGGATCATATCGCTTGTCGCGCCCAGGCTTTTGAGTGTCGCAATCACGCTGCGCCTTTTGTCGATGTACGTCGACACCGCATTCGCCACGCCAACACCTCCGACCATCAACGCTGTCAAACCAAGCAGAGTCAGGAATTGCCGCAATCGCTCAAGTGTCCGCGACACGGCAGGCGCTGGGTCACGCCGGTCACGTACGGTGAATCCAGCTTCCGGAAGTGCCGCACGCAACGTATCGCGAAACGTCCCCAACCCCTTTGGATTCTCTTTGAGCGCGCTCAAAACCGCCGCGTATCGCCATGTCACCAAACTGCCCGCATCAATAAAGCCTGTGCCCTCAAGCGCATTCAATCCAATCAGCACGCGCGGGCCAACCGTCAGGCGATCAGCCACTTTGTCAGGCTCGACTTCAATTGTTGCGCGAATGGTATGCGTCGATTTTCCGAGCTGGATCTTCTCGCCGATTTTCACACCAAGCCGCTCAAGCAAAATCGGTTCGACAGCAATATCGCCACTACGGCGCATCTGCTCTACGCTTACGCCACCCGAGAGCCGCAACGTGCCCACCAATGGATAGCGCTCGTCGATACCCTTGATTTCAATGAGTGCCTGCTCCTCCCCATCTATCCGCCGCGCCATCGCCCGCACGGTCGCGACCTCGCTTGCGGGGCCTAGTGCCTCGATCCATGCACGCTCAGTGCCAGAAGCGCGCGTATGCGGTCGCGCCATCGTTACGTCGCCGCCAAGGATCGATGCGCCTTGTCGTTCAAAACTGTTTCTCAACGCGTCCGCCAGAGAGCCAACCGTCGCAATGACCGCCACCCCAAGCGCGATGCAAAGGATGAAGACGTAGAACCCACCAATGCCGCTGCGCAATTCGCGCGAGGCCATACGCAACATAAGGCTCAAGCGTTCGCAGCGCGACATCTTAATGGTGCCAAAAGCGCCAGGGGCAGTATTGGCAACGCTCATGCCCGCACCTCGTTCAATACTGGGCCTGAAGCTGTATCGCTGGCGATCCTTCCGTCGCTCATCCGCACGACGCGCCCACACAGTTTCGCCAACGTCATGTCGTGGGTTACCAGAATCAGCGTCGCGCCGTGCTGCTTATGCAAATCGAACAACATTTGTGTGATCGTACTGCCCGTCTTTTCGTCAAGATTTCCGGTCGGCTCGTCGGCAAATAAAATTTTGGGGCGCGGTGCCAGTGCCCGCGCCAAGGCTACGCGCTGCTGTTCGCCACCGGACAGCTGTGCTGGAAAATGCTCCCGCCGCTCGGTCAGCCCAACAGTATCAAGCAGTGCCATCGCAACCGGTCGCGCGTCCTCGCGTCCGGCGAGCTCAAGTGGCAGTGCAACGTTCTCCAGCGCCGTCATGGTCGGCACCAAATGAAACGATTGAAACACAATGCCAATGTCGCGCCCGCGAGCCACAGCAAGCTGATCCTCAGTCATGTGCGAAAAGTCATGTCCCGCCACATGCACGCCGCCGCTGGTTGCCTTCTCAAGCCCTGCCAAGATCATCAACAACGACGTCTTGCCCGACCCGGACGGTCCGACAATCGCAACTGACGACCCGCTTGCAACATCCAGCGACAACGACCTTAGTATTTCCACAGGCCCCGCACGGCTTTTGAGGGTCAGAGACACGTCCTTGAGTCGAATAATTGGTGATGGCGAAGTAGCGTGCAAGGCAGTATTCCTAGGCTAAGTATTCGGTTGCGCGGTAACTCAATGCAATGCGGTCAGCTTGAAACACGGTAGCAGCAAGTATGGCAGAAGCAGGACTTGTCGCTGCCACATCCATCACCTACGTCTACCATCTCCCACCTCTAAAAGACTCAAGAGGATTGCCGCATTACAATAGTCGAGCGCAGATCTCCGTTCGGAGCGCGTCGACAACACAAACATAAGGGCAGAGCGTGACCGATCCAACCCCAACACTATCATCGCGTGACATGGTCACCCCTGTCATGAAAAGCAACGGGTGGAGACGCTTTTTCCCGTCGCTCCTGGTTCTAGTATACGGAATTGTGATCATGTCGCTGCCTGCCAACGCCGACTCAACCGGTCCCATCAAGATTGTGGCGTTTGGTGACAGTCTGACAGCTGGTTATCTCCTTCCCGCTGACAAAGGCTTTGCACCGGTTCTAGCGCGCGTTCTAAAATCGCGCGGCCATGACGTCGAAATCATCAACGCCGGCGTTTCCGGCGATACGACCGCCGCTGGGCTCGAACGACTGGCCTGGGCCGTACCACCAAATGCCGACGCGGTCATCGTTGAACTAGGCGCTAACGACGCGCTGCGTGGCCTAAGTCCGCAAGCGGCGCGCAATAACCTCGACAAGATCCTCGCGACCCTCAAGGCACAAAAATCAGATATTCTGATCTCCGGTATGCGCGCGCCCCGCAGTCTCGGCGATAATTACGTCAACGCCTTCGATCCGATCTTCGCCGATCTCGCTCAAAAGTATGGTGCTATTCTGCATCCGTTCTTCTTGGAGCGCATCGCACTCAAGGCCAACTTAAATCTCTCCGACGGTATCCATCCCAACGAGAAAGGTGTCGAAGAAATTGTGGCCGATATCTTGCCAAAGGTTGAAGAGTTGATCGCCCGCGTCAAGGCTCGACGCATCATCGCCAAAAATGGTTGATCAGATCATCATGTTCGACGCCAGGAGCAAAACGTGTCGCGCTTGTTCGCTGCTCTCGCATTGCCTAATACTGCCCGCACACATCTCTCGCTGATGCGCGGAGAAATAGACGCTGCGCGCTGGATCTCGGCCGACAATATGCATCTGACACTACGCTTCTTCGGCGACATCACGTCTTCACAAGAGCATGACATTATCGAGGCCCTAGACGGTATCGATGAGCAATCTCTGACTCTGAACATCAAGGGCGCCGCCGCTTTTGGCGGCAATAGTCCCACGACTATTTATGCCGTAGTGGAACCAACGCTCGAGTTATTGGCTCTACAGCGCGCCATCGAACGTGCCGTGCGCCCAATAGGACTTCCGCCCGAGCCGCGACCGTTTGTACCGCATGTTACACTCGCGCGATTGCGCCATGGCCGCCCTCGCCAGATCGCCCATTTCCTTGAAGATGCGGGCCACATGCAATTGGACCCGATCCATATCGAAGAGTTTGCGCTGATGTCGGCCCGTCCCGGAACCGGAGGCGGCCCCTACGGCATCGAGGCGACGTTTCCACTGCGCTGAAGTGCATCGAGCAGCCCGTCCACGCCCGCGCGGATTACGATCAATGCTCTCGCATAGTCAGCCGCCGATCCACCCCAAGGGTCCACGACCTCGTCACACATCGTCGGGGCAAACGACATCAATGTGCGAACTTTCGCGTTGTCTACGCTAGTCTTGGCCCGCGTCTCACGATCAACTGCATGATCGAGTGTCACCAGCAGCGCGGCAGTCTGACACAGTGCCGACGTCAGCATTCGGGCCACGTGCAAAGAAGGCGAGATACCCTGATTTACCAGCGTTTCTTTTGCCAGCGGTGTCATTGTACTGTGTTGACCGGACAGTGCTATGCCTGCCGACTCAAAACGAAGGTCACTAAACCCGCGTTCAAGCACCGCACTTTGCGCATACGCTTCCGCCATTGGTGATCGGCACGTATTGCCGCGGCACACAAATACGATCAAGGTCATAGCGCTGCGAGGTCCAAGACAAATATCAAGCATCCTCGCAATCTGTCTGCCGAATTTATATGTCGCGCAAGTGGCGTTACACTTTACACATGTGCGCTCCGCCATAGTCACGAGGCACCATCATGCAGTCCCGTTTGTCATCCGAAGCGGTCGATCATGAGCTCGCAAGTCTACCCGGTTGGACGCGAGTCAGCGGGCGTGATGCAATATCGCGGAGCTATAAATTCGCCGATTTTAATGCAGCGTTCGCCTTTATGACGCGTGTCGCCTTGAGAGCCGAGCAAATAAACCATCATCCCGAATGGTTCAACGTCTACAACCGCGTTGACGTGACATTGGTAACGCATGACGCAGGTGGCGTGACCGCGCTCGACATGGCACTCGCTCGCACAATGGACGATTACGCAAAAGGGTGATCGTCGAAAGCGCTCAATCTCCCGGCCACTTAAACTTCGACTGTCCACCAAGGCCCATCGCTGGCAATGCCAAGCCGGATGCGCTTTTCTTCGGCACGCCATAAGCCATAGTCATCGCCACGCCTGAAGGCGACGCATGATTGCCACGCGGTCTTGCCGCCGCCGCAGCAAATGAAATGCGTTTGGCCGAAATTGTTTTTGCAGCAGCTGTAGCTGAGGTCGGCGTTGGTGGCGCCTTGCTTGCGATCGCGTCCGGTGGCGTGGCATCCGATGTCACAATCTTCTGCTCAGCACTCTGGTTCGACGGTTGGACAATCGCTGCCAAGCCTTGAGTATCCCTTTTTTTCGTATCGGTTGTTATGGTTGCGGCCACGTGTTTAGCCTCGCCTGCATCGGCATACGCTTTGTG
>JABFRJ010000056.1 GCA_013141255.1 Hyphomicrobiaceae bacterium | reverse complement strand
CGCGGCCCAGTTGCACGCGGCCCAGTCGCCACCCGCAACGGGCGGAAGCCAGCTCAGCCTCTACTGCTACCCCTCGCTCGACGCTCCGGCTCTCGATGCAGGCGGCGAAAGGCTTGCAGCGACGATCGATGGGCTTCTCGCAGGCCTGCCAGATTATTCAGATGAGCGGGATGAGCTCTCTGTCGCGCTCTATGGTGATGTCCACCTGCTCGCCCTCGATGGCGACGGACGCATCGTCCTTCCTGAAGGCCTACGCGCCCATGCCGGCTTCACGACGCACGTCACTTTCGTCGGCCTTGGACAAAAGTTTCAAATGTGGACCCCGGAACGCTTCGAAGCGCGCCGCCAAGCAGCCCGCGAAAAAGTCCGCGACAGCCGTAAGTTTCTCGCAATAAAGCCGGGTTCGGAAGGTTCGGGAACGTAAGCGCGGATGTCGCGACAATGTGAAATTTCTGTGAAATTTCGGGCATCCCGATGCGTGCAAGCAGCGATTGCCGCAAATATCAGCAAGATCTGCCCACAAATTTCGCGCTTTGTCTCTGCCATCGCTTGTTTTGCAAGCTAAGGTGAGGGCAGAGGATGATGCGTCGGCGCGTGCCGACAACCAGCCTCAGTAGTGCAAGGAGGCCGGAATGGCGGGACCGAAAGCCTTTGATGAAATGCGCGCCGACTCCGGCCAAATCCGGCAAGGCTATGCCACTATCGACAAATGGTTGTCTGAGGCTACGCCCGACGTGCTCGCCAGTCGCAACCGCGAAGCGGAGCATTTTTTCCGCCGCATCGGCATCACCTTTAACGTCTATGGCGACGCGCAAGGCACTGAACGCATTATCCCGTTCGATATTATACCGCGCGTCCTCACCTCAACCGAATGGGCCAAACTCGCGAAAGGGCTAGAGCAACGCGTCAAGGCTCTCAACGCCTTTATAAAAGATGTCTACGGCGCACGCGAAATCGTTGCCGCCGGTGTAGTTCCTGAGGAGTTGATCCTCCAAAACCCAGCCTTCCAACCTGAGATGACCCGGATCCGTCCCGCGGCTGACGTCTATGTCCACATTGCCGGTATCGACATCGTCCGCGTTGACGCCGATACATTTTATGTACTCGAGGACAATGCCCGCACGCCCTCTGGTGTCTCCTACATGCTGGAAAACCGCGAAGCCATGATGCGGCTCCTTCCTGACCTGTTTCGTCAGCACCGCATCCAGCCCGTCGACAATTACCCAGAAGCCCTCCTCGCAACCCTATCATCGCTGGCGCCTAAAACGGCCTCGCGTGCGCCCACAGTTGTGTTGCTGACGCCTGGGCCCTTCAATTCAGCCTACTACGAGCACTCGTTCTTGGCCGATAAAATGGGCGTTGAGCTGGTCGAAGGGCGCGATCTTTTTGTTCGCAGCAACATCGTCTATATGCGCACCACCAAAGGTCCGCAGCGCGTCGACGTCATCTATCGCCGCGTCGACGATGAATATCTCGATCCGCTGACATTTAATCCTTCATCCATGCTCGGCGTTCCCGGTATTATGGCCGCTTATAAAGCCGGCAACGTCACCATCTCAAACGCAGTTGGAACCGGCGTGGCCGACGACAAAGCCATCTACAGCTACATGCCCGAAATCTTAAAATTCTATCTCGGCGAAGAACCCATTTTGAAGAACGTGCCGACGCACTGCTGCCGCGAGCCCGAGGCATTGAAGTACGTGCTCTCGAAGTTGCCTGAACTGGTCGTCAAGGAAGTCAGCGGTTCAGGCGGATACGGCATGTTGGTCGGTCCACATGCGAGTCGCAAAGAAATCGAAAGTTTCGCTGAAAAAATTAAGGCCAAACCCGAAGCCTTCATTGCCCAGCCAACCCTCGCACTTTCCACTGTCCCGTGCTTTGTCGAAAAAGGCATCGCGCCGCGCCACGTCGATCTCCGTCCTTATGTGTTGTGTGGCGCAAAGGGTGTGCATTGTGTCCCCGGTGGTTTGACGCGCGTTGCGCTTAAAGAAGGCTCGCTCGTCGTCAATTCATCGCAAGGCGGTGGAACCAAAGATACTTGGGTCGTGGAGGATTGATCTCAGATGCTCTCTCGCATGGCCGATAACCTATACTGGCTCTCCCGTTACACCGAGCGAGCTGAAAATCTCGCCCGCATTCTTGGCGTCGCGCAACGTCTCGCGGCTCTTCCGTCGGCCTATGCCGGTGCGTCGAATGAATGGGAAAGTGCAATCGCCACTGCGCATTGCACCGAGGACTTCAAAAAAGCCTACCCCAAGGCGACGCGTGAAAACGTCGTTCGCTTTCTAGTTGGCACCGACGGCTATCAAGGCTCGATCATTGCCTGCATCGAGACCGCGCGCACCAATGCTCGTGCCGTGCGTACGGCTATCACCACTGAAATGTGGGAGATTATCAACGACGCCTGGAACGATATGCAGCGCGTCCGTGTTGATACCATGAGTGACACCGAGCTTGATCGGTTCCTCTCAAGCGTGAAGGAAATGTCCCTGCGCTTCGACGGCGCCGCTTACCGAACCATGCTGCGTACCGATCAGTATTGGTTTCAGCGACTTGGCACTTTTGTCGAGCGCTCCGACAATATGGCGCGCTTGCTTGATGTGAAATATCATCTGCTGTTGCCCGACAATGAGCCCGTGGGTGGCAGTCTTGACTATTTCCAGTGGTCGTCTGTGCTCCGCTCGGTCAATGCCTTGACGTCGTTCCATTGGGTCTATCGCCAAAGTATCGAGCCCTGGCTGGTCGCGGATTTTCTAATCCTTCGCCCCGAACAACCCCGCTCGCTGATTTCCTGCTATAAAGCTCTCAACGACTACCTCGATCAGATGGCCGAGGCTTATGGCCGTCAGGGGCCGTCGCAACGGATCGCTCGCAATACCCTCGCCAATCTATCGAATGCGGAGATCGACACGATTTTCCAGTCGGGATTGCACGAGTTTCTCGCCGACTTCATCGCCGAAACAAACAAGCTTGGTGCCGCTATCACCCAACAATACTTGGCCTGAGGACAAGCCCATGCGGCTCAAGGTCCGCCATCTCACACGCTATAAGTACTCTGACCCCGTCCAAAGCGCGGTGCAGATGATCCGAGCGACGCCGCGCCCGTGCGCCAATCAGTTTGTGCGCAACTGGCGCATCGAAGTCGACGCCGATGCACGTCTCGAAAAGAGCGAGGACGCCTATGGCAATATCGTCCACGTTCTCGACATCGAAGGCCCGCTAACCGAAGCCAACATCCTAATCGAAGGCGAGGTCGACACGCACGATTTGGGCGGTTTAGTGCAAGGTACGTTAGAGCGCCAGCCGACTGGCCTTTTCCTGCGTTCGACGGCGTTGACCGAACCATCGAGCGCAATGATTGAATTCGCCCGTGACATTGCTGCGGGCGAAGGTGGCGATATGCATGCGGCGCTCCATCGTATCAATGCCACCCTTCATGACACAATGGACTTCAAGGTCGGCACCACGACGGCAGAGACAAGCGCCGCTGAATCGTTCGCGGCTCGGACCGGTGTCTGCCAAGACTTCACTCATGTCTTCTGCGCGGCAGCGCGCACTCTGGGCGTGCCGGCGCGTTATGTCAGCGGATACTACATGCTGACCGATCGCACGGATCAGGACGCAGGTCATGCCTGGGCTGAAGCATTTCTTCCGGGCATGGGATGGATTGGATTTGATCCCGCCAATCGTAATTGCCCGACAGATCGCTATATCCGCGTCGCGATCGGTGCCGACAGCCGCGAAGCAGCTACAGTTCGCGGCGCGCGCAACGGTGGTGGCGATGAAACGCTGACGGTCACCATCGATGTGACCCAAGGCCGCTCGCTATCGCAAACCCAAAGTCAGAGCCAAAACGACGGCAACGGTGGCTCGCAAGGTCAGAGCCAGAGTTGATCAAGAATTGTGCACGGGGGGAGTTTGCTACAGCAGGTGTTTCGTGAAGCGAGGCTTGAACTAAGGCTTGATCGCCCAAAAACGCCCGCCACCAATCCCACCGGTTTGTACGAGTTCAACAAATCTTACGTAGGACTCATAAAAAGCATCGTGCCCCGCAGGTGCCGCAGCGTCTTGCGCTTCGCCTCTGAGCTTTTGATACATTGCCAGCCGCTCCTTGAGGATCACCGCCCACTCCGCTGAAACATCATCCACTGCTGGTGCCGAAAATCCAACATCGCTCAGCATAGCGAGTTGCTCACCTTTGCTGTGAAGCGTCTGCACCGCCATGCCATCCCAAATCAACTTGCGGTCAACATCATTTAACGGTTGAGGTACCGTCCAGTTTGTAAACGCAAATCGCCCGCCCGACTTCAGGATGCGAAAGGCTTCCGCGAATGTTCGTCGATGATCCGGCACGTGCAAAAAGGCTTCTTGGCTCAGCACGGCATCTTGGCTTTGATCTGCAAGCGGCACCGCCATCACATCACCCTCAATCACACGCACGCGATCTTGCATCCCCACGCGTCGTGTCAGTTCGGCTGCTCCAGCAACGCGCGCAGGCGTCAACTCAATGCCTGTGACGTCAACACCATAACGATGCGCATAGTAACGCGCCGGTCCACCCAAACCCGCGCAAAAATCCGCAACCTTCAATCCCTGACGCAATTCCGCCCGCTCAGCCAAGGTGTCATTGACCGCTAACCCACCATAATGGTCTTGGTCATGGGCAAAAAGATCTTCAGGCTTGAGCCCTTCGAGCGTGCCGCGTTGTGTTTCAAGTTTTGATAAAATGATTTGCGCCGAGATCGGATGACGCTCGTAAAAATCAACGGCAGTGCGGATGGTCACAGTCATCAAGAAGCTCCAAGAGTTACGAGGAAGTTTGTGAGTTACGGCATCCGCTTCGCCACTTCCTCAAGCATCACTTCCGTCGCGCCACCACCAATCGCCTGCACGCGTGCATCTCGCGCCATCCGCTCAATCGGTGTTTCCCGCATATACCCCATGCCGCCGTGAAACTGCAGGCAATCATACATCACCTCATTCACCAGAGTTCCTGCCAGCGCCTTGATCATAGACACATCCTTCGTCACATCTTGCCCTTGCGTGTCACGCCATGCCGTTTGGTAGATCAGCGCTTTCGTCGCCGCCACTTGCGATGCACGCCATGCAAGCTTGTGTCGGATCGCCTGCTTATCCCACAGCGTGCCACCAAACGCCTTGCGCTCTTGCACCCACGCAATGGCGAGTTCAATCGCCTTGTCCGCTTCCCCCATTGACTGCGCACCGAGCACAATGCGCTCGTTTTGCAAGTTCTTCGCCAGCGAATAAAATCCCCGATTTTCCTGTCCCAGCAAATTCTCTGCTGGAACGCGACAATTTTCAAACACCAACTCCGCCGTATCGCTCGACAGCCAGCCATGCTTCTTCAGCGGTCGCGCCACCGAAAAGCCAGGCGTGCCCTTCTCAACAATAAACATCGAGATGTCGCGATTGCGACCCGGTTGTCCGGTCTTCGCCGCCACAAAATAGATGTCGCCATGCACGCCGTTGGTGATGAACATTTTTGAGCCGTTGAGCACATAGCTGTCGCCGTCGCGCCGCGCCGTCGTTCGCATCGATGCAAGGTCCGATCCCGCATCCGCCTCCGTCATCGCCACCGCCGCGATTTTCTTTCCAGCAATAATGTCCGGCAAATACTTTGTCTTCTGCGCGTCGGTGCCAGCGTGATAGAGGTGCGGGCTCGCCATGTCCGTGTGCACCAACACTGTGACGGCAAACCCACCAAAGCTCGACCGCCCCAATTCTTCGGCCAGCACCACTGTCGCCAGCGTATCAAGCTCGCTTCCGCCATAAGCGCTATCGTAGCGAATGCCAAACAGCCCCAGTTGCCCCATCTCGCGCAGGATCGCGCGCGGCACGAACCCAGCCTCCTCCCACGCATCTGCGACCGGGACCACGCGCGTCTCAACAAAACGCCGGATCGTCTGTCTGAGCATCTCATGCTCAGCCGTGAAGAACGGTGAGGCCGCCTGTCCAATCGCTGATGCCCGTTGCATGATCGCGTCTCCTGCCAATCCAAATCAGAACCGACACTATTGAAGCCCCGCCCGGTAAGGTCAACCTGCACACTGTGCACGACTGGTCTCAAGTTGGTGTCAGCGCGCAGCGTCGGTATCAACTATCGTTGCGCGTCTATCTGTCACCGCCAAGAAGCAAACGGATCAGCTATTTTGCCTCTCACTGAGGAGATCGCACCGTGACCATATCAGCGCTACTTGATCGATGGGGTGATGGCGCAGTGCTCGCGCTAGCGGGCGCTGGAGTTGGTCTCGCCTTCGGCGCCTTCGCCCAACACAGTAAATTCTGCCTCCGTGCCAGCGTCATCGAGTTCGCCTATGGTACGCTTGGACCGCGCCTCGCGATTTGGGTTCTAGCGTTTTCTGCAGGCCTCGTCGCAACGCAATCCGCAATCCTGATGCACATCTTAGACGTCTCCGAAGTTCGCCAATTGGCAACCCGTGGCAGCATGTCCGGCGCGATCATCGGCGGTCTAATGTTTGGCGCGGGGATGGTCCTTTCGCGCGGTTGCGCTAGTCGCCTGCTTGTTTTGTCAGCCACCGGAAACCTCCGCTCTCTCGTCTCGGGTTTGATCCTAACAATCGTCGCGCAAGCGTCACTCCGCGGCATACTCTCGCCCGTCCGTGAAGCACTTGCAGCGCTCTGGACCATCGAGGGCGGCGACGCTCGCAATGTGTTGGCGCTGCTGCATGCGGGCCCACGCTTCGGGCTGGTGTTCGGCGTTGTCTGCCTTGGGATCGGAATTGCGATTGCGCGCCACAACGCCAATAAGACGATGGAAGTGCTGGCCGCAATCGGCGTCGGCCTCGCCGTCGCAGTGGGGTGGATACTCACCTACCAATTGTCGACCGTATCGTTCGAGGCGAGTAAAATCACATCGATCACGCTAACCGGCCCATCGGCTGATACCTTGATGGGGCTGATTAACTCACGCTCCGTTCCCTTGGGTTTCGATGTCGGCCTTGTGCCAGGAATATTCCTCGGCTCAATGATCGCAGCTCTGCTCACTCGACAATTCAAGCTGCAAGGTTTCGAGGGCGGGCCAAGCATGCTGCGTTACATCACGGGCGCTTGCTTGATGGGCTTCGGCGGTATGCTGGCCGGCGGTTGTTCGGTCGGTGCAGGCATCTCAGGCACATCAATCTTCGCTCTCACCGCCTGGACAGCGCTGACCGCGATGTGGATCGGCGCTGCCGCAATGGACTATGCCTGGGACGGTCGCGACACGAGCGCGTCATTACCAGCCAAAGCAAAACCACCAGGAATCTAGATGTGTGGGTTATTTCGTCGCTTCGGCAGCGATGTCGTTCAGTGTTTTCGCCAATCGCTTGTTAATCTCCTTGCTCAACTTCGATGGGCTCGATACCGGCATCCGATATCCAACATGAACCTTGCCTGGTTCGTGATCACGCTCGAAAATGAAAATGGCAATCGGGCAGTTGGCGATACCAAACGGGCTGGCATTGACAGCCTCATGCGTCAGCTTCGCCGGACAAAATTGCATAAAATGCGCATTCTTGAACGGAGATTTTTTTCCAGCCGATGTGACCGTGCCGGTATCGGCCGCCGTGCGCTCCAGCATTTTGTTGAGCTCACCAGTATAGTCGACGACAAAGCCACGTTTGATGATCGCATCCTTGACGTTGTCACTCACGTCCTCGAACTTCGCTGCCTTCGTGTAAATCTTGTAACCCACGTCCGACTG
>JABFRJ010000559.1 GCA_013141255.1 Hyphomicrobiaceae bacterium | reverse complement strand
TTGCTTAATTGTGAGCGACGAGTAACGGGGCAGCATATGGCAGAACCTGCAATTGTACTTCGCGATCTTGTGATGCGGTTCGGCGTTAGCACGGCTCAACCCGTGCTGGCGGTGGATCGCGTTTCACTAACCCTGAAGCCCGGCGAATTCGTTTCGCTCGTCGGTCCCAGCGGTTGTGGTAAAACAACAATCCTCAATCTGCTCACGGGCCTACTCTCGGATGTCCCTGAAGGGGATGTTCGCGTACTCGGGAAGGTGCCGCGGGCAGGCAATCCCGACATCGCCTATATGCTTGCGCGTGACAGCCTGCTGCCGTGGCGGACTGCGCTTGAAAATGCGGCCTATGGGATGGAAATCCGCAACGTCCCGAAGCCTGAACGCGACGCGCGCGCGCTGAACTTACTTCAAAAAGTTGGCCTCGGCGATTTCGCCGACAAATATCCCAAAGCACTTTCTCACGGTATGCGACAGCGTTGCGCTCTGGCGCGAACTTTCGCGCTCGAAAGCCCAGTATTCTTGATGGATGAGCCCTTTGGCGCGCTTGATGCTCAAACCAAGCTGCAACTCGAAGACGTCCTGATGGATCTATGGTCTGCAAGTCAAAAGACCGTGGTGTTCGTGACGCACGACCTTGCTGAGGCTGTCGCTCTTTCCGACCGCGTGATTGTCATGAGCGCAAGACCGGGCCGGATCATCGCCGACGTGCCTATCGACCTGGCCCGACCACGTAGTGTGAGAGCGCTCCAGAAAGATCACCGCTTCCACGAACTCTACGCCCAACTCTGGACTCTGCTCGAACAAGGAATGGGCAGCAATGACCTTCACTGATCGCCATAAGGTAATGCTGGGTCACGCAGCATTTGTGACATCGTTCCTTAGTATTTGGGAATTGAGCGCGAGTAGAGGATTGCTTGACCCAACTTTTTTCGGTCGACCATCTGGCATTGCGCGCTACATATTTAAGGGTTTCGTTACTGAACGATCGTTGTGGCTTGAATTGGGCTATACCCTGCTTGGTGCAGCTATTTCATTTATCGCTGGCAGTGTAGCGGCAATAGCGTTGGGTTTAGTATTCATGGTTCTGCCGCGCTTCCACAAAGCAGCGGAACCCTATTTGACGCTCTTGAACGCCATGCCACGCATTGCACTCGCTCCACTTTTTCTTCTGTGGTTCGGTCTTGGTATTGGATCAAAGATCGCGGTCGGTGTCAGCCTAACATTCTTCATTGTGTTGGCTGCAACCGTTGCTGGCATACGAGGCGTTAACTCCGATCATCTGATCTTATCAAGAGCCCTCGGCGCGACACCGCAGCAAGTATTCACTAAGGTGACTTTACCATCAGCGGTTCCAGTGATCTTCGCGGGCCTGCGGCTTGGACTGATTTTCGCTCTACTCGGCGTTGTTGGCGCCGAACTGCTCGCGGCCGAACACGGCCTAGGCCAAACCCTCGCCTATTTGCAGTCAACCTTCAGCATGGACGGTGTGATGGGGTTGCTGTTGCTCTTAGCGTTGATCGGATTGAGCGTTACGAGCCTGATGAATCGCATCGAACGCAAACTGCTCAGCTGGCAATAGGTTTCTGGTAAGATCTCAACAAGCGAATCCGGGATGCAAATGCCAAAAGTCTATTTTATCGAATTCAGTGGGACTAAGCATGAGGTGTCGATTCCTGAGGGAACAGCATTGATGCGGGCAGCGGTTGGCCACGGCGTACCCGGAATTGACGGTGATTGCGGCGGTCAATGCGCGTGCGCGACCTGTCACGTTCTTGTTGAGCCTGAGTGGCTCGAGCAGACCGGCACGAAAACCGAGATGGAGACGTCAATGTTGGATTTCGCAGACAGCACGCAAAACATCTCCCGACTGGCTTGCCAAATAGCCCTGACACAGGCGTTTGAGGGTATGACTGTGCGAATGCCTGACGGTCAACACTAACGTGTCGCTGCCACTTTTCGAAGGATGTTGTTATGGCCATGATTGCTCCTAGGACAAGTCGCGACGAGATTGATGCGACGCCGCTCGCTGCGTTAGATGTCAGCGATCCGAAGCACTTCGTCGACGGCACCATGCACGCATATTTTGAACGCCTTCGTCGCGAAGCGCCCGTCCATTATTGCAAGGAAAGTGTTTTTGGCCCCTATTGGTCGATCACGAAGTATCACGACATAATGGCAGTTGATGCGAACCACAAAGCATTCTCGTCGGAACCAGCCATCACACTGCTCGATCCGCCGTCCGATAAAGTGCTGCCAATGTTCATCGCGATGGATCAACCAAAGCACGACGAACAGCGAAAGGCCGTAAGCCCAATCGTGGCCCCGGGTAATCTGGCCAATCTTGAGGGGCTGATCCGCAAGCGCGTGATCGACATTATCGAAAGCCTACCGGTCAACGAGACATTTAATTGGGTGGAACGTGTCTCCATCGAGCTGACCACGCAAATGCTGGCGACATTATTTAACTTCCCGTTCGAGGATCGGCGCTTGCTTACGCATTGGTCCGATGTCGCAACGGCTCGTCCAGTTACAGTTGAGCAATGGGAATATCGCGAGACTGAGTTAAGTAAATGCCTCGAATACTTCGTGCGGCTTTGGAATGAACGCGTTAACGCGTCGCCCACTTTCGATCTGGTGTCGATGCTGGCGCACGCGCCAGCGACGCGAAACATGCCACCGCGTGAGTATCTTGGAAATTTGATTTTGCTGATAGTTGGCGGCAACGACACGACACGAAATTCGATAACTGGAGGACTATATTTCCTCAACCAGAATCCATGTGAATACGACAAACTTCGCGCTAATCCCGGTGTAATCTCAAACATGGTGTCGGAGATTATCCGATACCAAACGCCACTGGCCTACATGCGTCGCCTTGCGCAAACGGACGTCGTCATTCGTGGGCAGCGCATCCGCGCAGGCGATAAGGTCGCCATGTGGTATGTCTCAGGCAATCGCGATAGTGATGTTATTCCTGACGCTGATCGATTTTGGATCGACCGGCCCAATGCGCGGCAACATCTTTCCTTCGGATTTGGCATCCATCGCTGCGTTGGCAACCGTCTCGGTGAGATGCAGATACGCATCCTCTGGGAAGAGATCTTGAAGCGTTACCCGACCGTCGAGGTCGTTGGCGAACCAACGCGAGTGCCATCGAGCTTCGTCAACGGCTACCTTACGCTCCCAGTGCGCATTTCTCGCTAAACGACGTCGGCTCAACTATCGAGATCTCTAAATCAGTATACGTAGGGACGCGTTATGAACAATATGTCCTATGACTACATCATCGTAGGGGCTGGTAGCGCCGGTTGCACGCTTGCGCATCGGCTGGGTGAAGATCCGCACGTTCGTATTTTGGTCCTGGAAGCAGGTGGCCCAGACACCAGTTTCTTCCTTAAGATGCCGTCGGGTTTTGCCGCCCTTGGTGAAGGTTCACCCTACAACTGGCATTATCGAACCGAACCGCAGGCCCACTGCAACAATAGGCAGATGTATTGGCCGCGCGGTAGGACGTTGGGCGGCTCATCCTCGATCAACGCCATGCTCTATATCCGTGGTAATGCATGGGACTACGATTACTGGCGGCAACTCGGAAATGACGGATGGAGTTTTCAAGATGTGCTGCCGTATTTTAAAAAATCGCAACATCAGGAACGCGGCGGTTCGTTGTTACATGGCATCGGTGGCCCGCTGAATGTCGCCGATCAAGTGACAGTGGCAACTGTCAGTCAAGTATTTGTCGAAGCTTGCAGGCAGGCTGGATATCCAATAAACGCCGATTTCAATGGGCCTGAGCAGGAAGGCATCGGCACCTACCAAGTTACGCAGAAAAATGCGCAACGCTGGTCAACTGCTTCGGCATATCTCCGTCCGGCGTTAGCGCGCGGAAACGTCACCGTGCTGACGGGTGCGCAAGTGGCGCGGGTGAAAATCGAGAAGGGCCAAGCGGTAGGTGTCGATTATCGGTATGATGGCAAAGACCAGACCACGCGGGCAAATCGCGAGGTCATTTTAGCGGGTGGGGCAATCAACTCGCCGCAACTTTTGATGCTGAGCGGCGTTGGACCGGCAGAGCATCTCAAATCAAAGGACATCAAAGTTGAAGCCGATGTGCCGGGCGTGGGCGCGAATCTCCAAGACCACCTGGACGCTAGCACTTTGTATCATTGCACGACGCGAGAGACTTTTGACACCGCCAACAAGCTCGCAACTCTTGCACGTTATATCTTCACCAAGACCGGACCTGGCACGTCGCCCATAGCCGAAGCCGGTGGTTTTCTCAAAACACAGAATGGCCTTTCGGCACCCGACATCCAACTCCATTTTATTCCTGCGTTCGTCATCGATCATGGCCGCACAAAACTTGGGCTAAACGGTTTTACTCTGCATGTCTGCCAGTTGCGCCCCGAAAGTCGCGGCACGATCAGGCTCAAATCTAATGATCCATTTGCGCATCCTGCCATCGATCCGAATTATTTGAATGCCGGGAAGGATCTTGTGACACTGATTGCCGGTACCAAGATTGCCCGAGACATTTTCGCCCAAAGAGCCTTCGAGAACCGTCGAGGCGAAGAGCGTGAACCGGGCACTAATCGGCGCACGGATGCGGAACTAGAGTCTTGGATTCGAGATCGATCAGAGTCGATTTATCACCCTGTCGGCACCTGCAAAATGGGGACTGCAACGGATTTGGCCGCTGTTGTTGATAGCCAATTGCGCGTTCGCGGCGTAGCTGGTCTCCGAGTCGTCGACGCTTCAATTATGCCGACTGTCATCGGTGGGAACACCAACGCACCGGTTATTATGATTGCTGAACGGGCAGCAGACCTTATCAAAGGTACATCTCTCCCGAGCGCATCATTCGTTTAAGGCATTTAGTCTCGACTTGAGGATACATCGCTACCATGAGCACAAATCTACCGACACAACCAGAAGCCTTGCAAACCAAAGACGCCAGTATCCATGTTAAGTCCGCTCATGCCCAGGCCAGGACGACACTTCCGTTTACGGATACGCAAGATTTTAGCGATGCGCGGCGCGGTTTTATCGCGACGCTACCCGACGCGAAGTTACTGCATGCTACGGGTCGCACGATCTGGAGTATGGCGCCCTATGCCTTCCAAAAGGAAGAAGCGTCACCCGCAACAGTGCATCCAAGCCTGTGGCGGCAATCACGACTCAATCTAGAGCATGGATTGTTTGAAGTTGTTCCCGGTGTTTATCAAGTTCGCGGCTTCGACATCGCCAATATGACACTAATTGAAGGGCGAACCGGTGTGATTGTCGTGGACACGCTCACGTCAGTTGAAGGCGCACAAGCAGCACTAGCACTCTATCGTGCGCATCGTGGTGATCGACCCGTGACGGCAGTCATTTACACTCACACGCATACCGACCATTGGGGCGGCAGCAAAGGTGTAGCGTCCAGCGACGATGTTCAGGCTGGGCGCATCGCGGTCATCGCACCCGATGGTTTTATGGAGCACGCAGTTTCCGAAAATGTGATTGCGGGCAATGCCATGTTGCGGCGCGCCATGTATCAATTTGGACGCCTGCTTCCAATTGGTCCACGCGGCCACGTCGACGCCGGGCTCGGTAAAACAATGGCCGCAGGGACAGTATCGCTTATCCCGCCGACCGATCTCATTATGAAAACCGGTGATGAACGGATCATTGATGGTGTTCAATTCGTTTTCCAGATGGCGCCCGATAGCGAAGCGCCGGCCGAAATGCATTTTTATTTACGGGCGCACAAAGTCCTGTGTCTCGCTGAAAATGCCACGCACACCTTTCACAATTTGTTACCGTTTCGTGGGTCGCAAGTGCGCAATGCCTTGAAGTGGTCGGGGTATCTCGCGGAGGCCTTGGAAATGTGGGGCGCTGACGCAGAGGTTCTAGTTGGTCAGCATCATTGGCCTGTTTGGGACAACACCCGTGTTGCTTCGTATATTTCCACGCAGCGTGATCTCTATAAATACGTTCACGACCAGACCGTGCGCTTGTTGAACCATGGGTTGACGGCTTCCGAGATTGCGGAATGCATCGAACTGCCGCCTGAGATCTCGCAGAAATGGCACACGCGCGACTACTATGGCGCCGTCAAGCACAATGCCAAGGCGATCTATCAGCATTACCTCGGGTGGTACGACGCCAACCCCGCGACGTTGGATCCACTCCCTGCCAGCGATACGGCAAAGAAAGCGATTGCATATATGGGTGGCGTCGACGCGGCAGTTGCACGCGCGGAAATTGATTTTGAAGTTGGTGAGTATCGTTGGGTCGCACAGGTTATGAGCCAAGCCGTGTATGCTGACCCGACGCACGCAAAAGCACGCGCGTTATTGGCTGACACATTTGAGCAACTCGGCTACCTAGCGGAATCATCGACCTGGCGGAACGCTTACCTGTTTGGGGCGCACGAATTGCGTAATGGTATGCCGAACTTACCCGGTCGCACCCCTGTGTCGCCCGATACGATGGCAGCACTCAGTACCAGTCAGATATTTGACAGCCTTGCGATTCGCCTCAATGGACCCAAGGCGTTCGGTCGTCGCATCATCCTTGATTGGACTTTCCCTGATACGCTGGAGAGCGCTGCAATGACGCTTGAGAATGCGACTTTGAACCATGTGATGGGGCGCTATGCCGATGCACCGGATGTTCGCATTACGCTGACGCGGAGTGATCTCAATGCCGTGATTACGGGACAAACAACTTTTAAAGATGCGACGACCGCCGGGCGGATTGCCTTCACGGGAAATCCCGAGAAAGTCGCCGAGCTATTTTCGTTGTTTGATGTAAATGCACGAATGTTTGAAATCGTTGAGCCACGGCGCGCGACGACATAGTTATAGCAAAACTTGGAGAGGCAGCATGCGCGATCAAAAACTGCTTATTGCCATCATGACTACTGTGATGGCCAGCTGTTTGGGAGCAACAGCTAAGGCCCAATCCGATTTTCCCAACCGTCGCATTCACGTCATTGTGCCCTACCCTGCGGGCGGCATCGTCGACCATGTGACCCGTATTGTGGCTGACAAGCTCAGCTCTATTTGGGGGCAGCCTATTGTCGTCGAAGCAAAGCCCGGGGCCAACTCTAACCTCGGAACCGATCAGGTCGCGCGGGCGGAACCGGATGGCTATACGTGGACGTTCATGGGCCCGGCCGTCATGGCCAATCCACGCATTTATTCAAATTTGCGCTGGAGCGAGCAGAGTTTTACAGGTGTTGGCGTTGTTGCATGGGCTCCTGCCGCAATGGTCGTCAACCCAGCATCACCGGCGACGAGTGTCAAAAGTTTCATCGAACTTGCAAAAGCCTCTCCAGCAACACTGAACTACGGCAATGCGGGTGTCGGTTCGTCCGTGCATTTGAATACGGAAATATTCATGTATGGCACCGGCACAAAATTGACGTCCGTACCTTACAAAGGGCAACCGCCAGCCATCTTGGATCTTCTTGCTGACCGCATCCACGTCAAATTTGCCTCAATTGGCCTTGTCGCTCAGCACGCACAGGAAAATAAACTTAAAGCGCTTGCTGTGATAGGCAACAATCGTTCGCCATTTTTACCTGGCGTGCCTACGATGGCCGAAGCTGGATACCCAGCAATCAACGTCGTGCCCTGGTACGGCTTTGCGGTGCCGCGTGGCGTGCCACAGCCTGTCGTTGAAAAGATTGTCACTACCGTCAATCAAGCACTGCAAGACCCAACGGTGCGCAAACGACTAGAGCAACTCGCCCTTGAGC
>JABFRJ010000299.1 GCA_013141255.1 Hyphomicrobiaceae bacterium | reverse complement strand
ACCGCGATGTGGTTGATTGCAGATGCGCCAACAATAGCCAAGTATGGCTTAGGCTACGCGAAGCCTGCACCGATGCCGCTCTTCCCATTCGTGCGTAACGGTTATCTCTCCAAAGGCGCTACATTAGCTGACCTCGCGCGCAAAGCGGGCATTGAGGCGCAGGGTTTAGAGGCGACTGTCCGCGATTATAATGCAAGCGCTGTTGCTGGCGAAGATCCAGCCTTCGGTCGAGGGCGCACGTCGTTCAACCGGTACTTGGCTGATGCTGCCGTGACGCCTAATCCGTGTGTCGGGCCAATTTTGAAAGGGCCGTACTATGCGCTCAAGATTGTGATGGGTGATCTTGGGACTTTTGATGGACTTCGCACGACGCCAGTTGGCGAAGTCTTGCGAGAGGACGGATCGATTGTCGTTGGGCTATTTGCTGTCGGGAATGATCGCGCTAGTATCATGGGTGGCAACTACCCGGGCGCTGGCATCACTCTTGGCCCGAATATGACATTCGGCTATGTGACGGCGCGGCATATTGCTGGGTCGGGATGAAGCATATGCCGTTGCGGCGGTCGTTCAGACCGCGACCGCCGTTTCGCAGAATACTACCGATACGTCGTGCCGTTGAGTTCTCAATCTTGTCCGTACGGCCCGACGTGCTTCGCGCCTGAAGTACCGACTGACGAACATTGGCTCTAACACTTTGACCTGCATTGTCTATGCTGCCTGGTCGAAAGCGCGAACACTCAGGGGACACCTGCATTGATTGGGATTGGGTGGTGCGGCAAATTGGCGAACTTTGGCAATAGCCAATGCCCATTAGGATATCTCAAAGCGGCGATCAACTTAGTCAACTTTACCTCCAGCGGGTCGTTGCGTAGATTGCCCCTTCAAGCTCTGGTTTGACAGAACGATCCCCTCAGGAGGCAACATGGCCGACGACAACACGTGCCCATTCTCAGGCGCTGCACCGACGCACGCAGCGGCTGGCTCAAGATCCAACCGTGACTGGTGGCCCAATCAACTCAACCTCAAGATTTTGCATCAACACTCAGTCGCTTCGAACCCTATGGGTGCGGCCTTCAATTATGCGGAGGAGTTCAAATCGCTTGATCTTGCCGCGCTCAAGAAAGACCTCACAGCATTGATGACGGACTCGCAGGAATGGTGGCCTGCTGATTGGGGGCATTACGGCGGCCTCTTCATCCGCATGGCCTGGCACAGTGCGGGTACCTATCGCACGGGTGATGGACGCGGCGGGGCTGGCACTGGCACGCAGCGTTTCGCGCCGCTCAACAGCTGGCCTGATAATGGAAACCTCGACAAAGCACGACGTCTGCTTTGGCCAATCAAACAGAAGTACGGCAACAAAATATCGTGGGCGGACTTGATGATCCTTGCTGGGAACGTCGCGCTTGAGTCCATGGGCTTCAAGACGTTTGGTTTTGCCGGCGGTCGCGCGGACGTGTGGGAACCTGAGGAAGACATCTATTGGGGCGCAGAAGACACATGGCTTGGCGACAAGCGTTATCAAGGTGATCGCCAACTCGATAACCCACTTGCGGCTGTGCAGATGGGCCTCATTTACGTCAATCCAGAAGGACCAAACGGAAGGCCTGATCCGGTGGCTTCGGGACGCGACGTGCGTGAGACGTTTGCGCGTATGGCAATGAATGACGACGAAACAGTTGCACTCGTTGCGGGCGGACATACCTTTGGGAAGGCGCATGGCGCTGGTGATCCGACATTGGTTGGACGTGAGCCGGAAGGCGCTGGAATCGAGCACATGGGGCTTGGTTGGATCAATGCGCTTGGCACTGGTAAAGGCGTGCACACGACGACCAGCGGTATCGAGGGCGCGTGGAAACCTAATCCGACCAAGTGGGATATGGGTTATTTCGACGTGTTGTTTGGCTATGAGTGGGAGCTTGTAAAGAGCCCAGCAGGCGCTCAGCAGTGGCGGGCGAAGAACGTCAAACCCGAGCATATGATCCCAGATGCGCATGACGCTTCAAAAAAGCACGCCCCGATGATGACGACGGCGGACATGTCGATGCGTATGGACCCGATCTATGAGAAGATCTCGCGCCGCTACCACAAGGATCCGCAAGAGTTTGCCGATGCGTTTGCGCGCGCCTGGTTCAAGCTGACGCATCGCGATATGGGGCCGAAATCTCTGTACCTTGGCCCGGAGGTGCCGAAAGAGGATCTAATCTGGCAAGATCCAATTCCTGCGAACATGCATGGTGTTATTGACGCCAAGGATATAACTGAACTAAAGGCCAAGATTCTCGCTACAGGCTTGACGGTCTCTGAGTTGGTTGCGACGGCGTGGGCGTCCGCATCAACATTCCGCGGATCGGACAAGAGAGGCGGCGCGAACGGCGCACGTATTCGTCTGTCGCCTCAGAAAGATTGGGCGGCTAATCAACCTGCCCAGTTGGCGAAAGTCATTAAAGCACTTGAGGGCGTACAAAAAGCGTTCAATGCCGCTGCGTCTGGTGGCAAAAAGGTATCCATGGCGGATCTCATTGTGCTTGGAGGGGGGGCAGCTATCGAGCAAGCTGCGAAAACCGGCGGGCACAACGTGCAGGTTGCATTTACGCCGGGGCGTGGCGACGCAACGCAAGCGCAAACCGACGCGGCATCGTTCTCGGTTCTCGAACCTGTTGCCGATGGATTCCGCAACTATCAGATGAAGGCGTACTCCGTATCGGCGGAAGAGATGTTGATTGATCGGGCGCAGCTCATGACGCTGACTGCGCCTGAGATGACGGTATTGATTGGCGGTTTGCGCGCATTGAATGCCAATGTTGGGGGGGCGCAACATGGAGTTCTCACCAAACGTCCCGGCGTGCTCAGCAACGACTTCTTTGTGAACCTCGTTGATATGAGCACGGCATGGAAAGCGACTTCGGACGCACACGACGTGTTCGAAGGCCGAGATCGCAAGAGCGGCGCCGTGAAGTGGACTGCGACACGGGTTGACTTAGTGTTCGGTTCAAACTCGCAATTGCGGGCGCTGGCAGAAGTGTATGCGCAGGCCGACGCTCAGAAAAAATTCGTCGCGGACTTCGTTGCGGCATGGAGCAAGGTGATGAACCTTGATCGCTTCGAAGTCGCTTGAACGAGCAGGTTTCGGTCATCGTCGTTACAAAATTGGGCTCGTACCTGAGATGGTGCGAGCCTCTTTCTTTTCGTGAAAATTGTCTTCTGGTAAGAATTGGCAAGCGGTGCATCGCGAATGCTGCTGCGGGAGGCTTGCGCATTCGCTCAATGGCAAAAACGTGAACGGTTCCTACTTCGACGGACGATCCGCGAGCTTCGCCATATGGCGGCAGAATTCTATAACTGCCAATCGACCTGCTGCGTTGGGAAGCTCAGCAAACGATTGCACAAGTTCGGCCAAGTGCTTGCCAAAGGTTGGGTCAGCATAGCTCGGCGCGCGCACGCCGAGTGCTGTTGCTGACGGCACAGCTTTGCCCGTTAGGAACCACATGACTGGGCAATCTAGGATGGTTGCAACTTCGAGCAACCGCGCGGCCCCTACGCGATTGAGGCCCATTTCGTATTTCCGAATTTGATGGGTCGTGAGGTTCAGGCGCGTTGCGACTGTATCCAATGTCAAGCCAATCTGCTCGCGCCGCTCACGCATACGGCGGCCGATGTCGTAATCTAAATCGGCAGGCAGGCGCTTGGACTGCAATCTGATCTTAGATCGCTTTTTGGCGGGCAAGGACATCTGACGCGAACTCATTTTCAACTGTGTATTGTGTTGTGGGGCAGAACATCGCGAGACTGTGCGGGAACCACTGCAAATTCAAGATCCGACAGTGCACGACAGTTACCTTAGAAACTTTTGAAGCACGCAGCGTGGTGGGATTAGTTCTGAGCATTGATATTTTTAATCGCGCGTATATGAGGTTTGCGACCAGCCAGCTTGAGCGGATGTTGAAATTTCACGGGCGCTTAGGTGGACTGTATCGAGAACAGAAGAGTCCTGCACAATATTGTTAGGCGCAATACATAGTCGTTACCCCGAGTGAGAGTAACCTTAGGACAAAGCCTGTAAACATTCTTTAATGAATTCTTCGCATGCGACACTGACTGCGCCGGGAGTGGACTTGGTAGCTGAAAGCCTGAAACGGGCTGCGCGATTTGACATCTAGGGCGCTGCACGCAAACCCTGGGTCAATGGGATCTGATCGTGATTGGTAACATATTGGAAACCAACGCGCGTAGTTTTTGGCGCGGAATTAAACAATCTAGGGTATTGTGATTTTGAAGTCGGCAACCTCAGATGGTTTGAGTTGCAAACGCCGTCTCGACTAGTCCGAGTTCGACACTCAGCAGCAGGCACATTATCGCGGTGTTCTCATCGCGTTGCCGTTCAGACGCGATTGTTGCTCGTCGTATTGGTCTGAGCATTGTGTTGACGGGCTGAGAAAGGGTGCCACGCAACAGTACAGGATACACTTGGCCTTAATCTTCTATCTGCTTGCGGCACTGGCGTCGTGCAGACGTCGCAACCTTGTATCCACACACCTAAATACGAAGCACGAATAGCCCCTAACAAGACGTCGCATAAGACGCGTGGAGCAAATGTGATGAAGCAAACCTTGAGACGTCTACCGCATTTCGCCTCTCAACCGATGATTGGCTTTTCAGTTATCGTGATTGCACTTTCTTGGGCTGCAGCAAGCATCAAAACGGAGACCGACATCGCCGCACGACGCCAAGAGGCTATTGTAGAGGTGCGGGGCTATGCCGGACTACTCGAGCAAGATGTGATACGGGCGGTCGAGGAGGTTGACCGCACCCTCAAGTATGTGCGTCGGAGTTACGAGCGATCTGGTTACAAGGTGGATTGGGCGCAGTTGCTGAACGAGGATTTCACTGTCAATGCACGAACTGTGCAGATGGCAGCGATCGACGCTTCTGGCAACATGATATCAAGCACCGCGCAATTGTATCCGCAAAAGCCGATCGATCTCAGTGACCGCGAGCATTTTAAATACCATGTCGGCGAAAAGCCCGACCGTCTCTTCATCAGCCTGCCTGTGATCGGACGCGCGTCGGGAAAATCCTCAGTACAATTCACGCGGCGACTTGCCAATAGCGATGGGAGCTTCGATGGCGTGATTGTTGCGTCGATTGCGCCTGACGCTATGGTCGCTGCCTTTGCAAAAATCAACGACCTTGCCAAAGGAGGCGTCGCAGTTATTGGTGATGATGGGTTTGTCCGCGCGGCAGCAGGTATTGGTGCTGAATTGCAGGGCAAACCTTATCGCTCAGGCAAGCATGTGGCCGTGCTCACGACGCGCTCAGACGGGAGCCAAGTGACAGAGGTGGACATTGACAGCCAGCGGCGATTTATGACCACCAAGAGTCTGCATCCGTTTCCGCTGCGTGTTGTCACGAGCATGGCAGCCGACAATAGCAGGGGGCCACTAAATGGCCTTAGCTATTACATCGTGGCCGCTCTGTTCAGTGCTTCAACGATTATAATTGGCTACGGGGCGTATCGACGCCAAAAACAGCACGTGCACCAAATTGCGGCACTGGCGCATACAGATGTGCTCACAGGCTTGCATAATCGACTGCAACTGCAAATCGAATTGGACCATGCGGCGAACGAGGTCCCTTCTGGACTCATCATTCATTTGATCGACTTAGATCACTTTAAGGACGTCAACGATACTTACGGGCACCCTATCGGCGATAAACTTTTAAAGGCGGCCGCGGAGCGCATTCGGTCAAGCGTTCGGGACGCTGATCTGATCTTCCGTTTGGGGGGCGACGAATTTGCGGTCATGCAGTTCGGTGTCGAAAGCCGTGACGCGGCAGCTATTGTTGCAAATCGCTTATGCAGCAACCTCTGCAAACCCTACCAATTGGACAGCTATCATATCATCAGCGGTGCAAGTGTCGGCTCGGCGCTGTGGGGGGACACGGATCAAGATCGCATCTCTATTCTCAAGTGCGCGGACGCCGCGCTTTACAAATCGAAGGCTCTAGGTCGTGGCACATTTGAGATCTACGGAGTGGAGATGGACGATGCGATCGCGTCGCGTCGGCGCATGGAGATTGAGTTGCGAAGCGCACTTGATAATCAGGAATTGGAGCTCTACTACCAACCCAAATATAGCTTAGCGCTCGAACCAACCTTATTGGGATTTGAAGCCTTAGTTCGGTGGAAGCATCCGCAGCGTGGCATGATACCGCCACTCGAATTTATCGGCATAGCGGAAGAAACCGGCCTTATTGTCCCAATTGGCGCATGGGTTTTAGAGCGCGCCTGCCGGGATGTTCAGAACCTGACAGACAATCTGACCGTTGCCGTCAATGTGTCTGCCGTACAATTTTCGGGCGCAGGCGTCGTTGACGCGGTGTTGGCCGCGCTTTCCGCGTCTGGACTTGAGCCACACCGACTTGAAATTGAAATTACGGAAACCATGCTTATTCGCCAAAACGATCGCGTTGCTCTTCAACTCGAAGATCTGCGGAAACGCGGCATCCGCGTCGCGCTCGACGATTTCGGCACGGGGTATTCGTCACTGGGTTATCTCCATAGCTATCCTGTTGATACATTGAAGATCGACCGGTCGTTCGTCAGCCGCATTGGTGCTGAAAAAAATTCAGGCAAGGATTCTGGACCCATTATTCGAGCCATTGTCGCAATGGCAACCGAGCTAGGGCTCACGACCGTCGCGGAAGGCGTCGAGACGGCTGAACAGCTGCGTGCGTTGACTGACTTCCAATGCACATGCGTACAAGGCTATTACTTTAGTCCGCCGCAACCTGCGGCGGTCGCATTTTCCAAAGCCAATCTTGGTGGACGAGCGCGCGAGGCCGCATAATGCGCGATTTTTGACACACAACGGTTGTTATCGAGCTAGCATCATTGCACCCATCAGCAACAGCGTGACCAGTGCATATGATTTATAGCGCTCGTGCGGGATGTGCCGCCGAACTGAGTTGCCGATTGCGACGCCTATCATTGCTGGGACTACACCCAGCAGCGAGAGGAGCAATAAATCTGAAGTCATGAGGCCTGCTGCTGCAAGTCCTCCGGCGAGGATCAAAGTTGATAGTAAAACTGCGATGTTTATGGTTTGGACGGTGCGGTCGGTATCAAGATGAAGCGACAGAACATAGGGGAATAGCGGCATAACTTGTGCTCCGGTTAACCCGGTCAGAAGTCCGTTGATGAAACCAGTGGGCAGTTGCAGTGGCGCTTCGAGCGAGGGCGCAAGCGACATGCGTGGTCGCGACAGTGCAAGCACCACGTAGGCCACGATAGTGCTCCCAAGCACCTTCACGGCAACGGCTTGTGGCACCCACAGCAAAAGATTCACACCGACGGTAATTCCTGGCACCATCGCCAAGTAAAGAACTTTGAAGCGCCGCAATGTTGCCGCGACGTGTCCGGCTGAAACAGCAACGCCAATATTCGTTGCCAACGCGGGCAGCAACACGACGATCATCGCTGGCTTGAGCCCCATCGCAATCACCAAAAACGGTAGCGCGCATGACGTATAGCCCAGACCCGTCGCGCCTTTAATAACGCCAGCCAATGTCAATCCGATGACTGCAACGATGATCGATTGAAGATCCATTAATGGTTCCACCCGGCTTAGCTGCCGAATTTTACGCCGCGTGGCTCCGACTAACTGCGGTCAGACTCGGATCCACGCTGATCGTTGGCGAAGGTTGGATCATCGCCATTTTCATCGAGAAACCAGGGCTTTTTCGCGATGCCCTTCTTCAGCGCGTACATATAAAAAATTGGCATTTTTGCCGGGAATAGGGGACGGTGTTTCGAGTTGTTGAACGTGATGAAGAT